>CAYRPW010000094.1:0-7532 GCA_964426145.1 uncultured Oscillospiraceae bacterium | reverse complement strand
TTTACCAGGCCCAGCAGCGAGCATTCGATAAACAGCGGGATCATGATGATCTGGAAGGGGATCATCATCCCCATCAGCACCAGCGTGAACAGGATGTGCTTGCCCTTGAACTCCATGCGGGCAAACGCATACCCGGCCATGGAGTCCACAGCCAGCTGCGACGCGGTGAGCAGCACGACGTAGATCATGGAATTTCTTAGGTAGAGAAACACCGGTATTCTTTTGAACAGGTCCTGGTAATTTTTAATGGTGACCTTGTTGACGAAAAAGTTCGGCGGATAACTGATGATCTCCACTTTGCTTTTGAGCGATCCCAGGAAAATCCATGCCATGGGAACGAGAATGGCAAGCGCCAACAGGATCAGGAATATCCACTTGAGCACGACGCCGATTTTCGCACGGTTCTTCATTCGAGTATTCCCTTCTCCTGCTTGTTCATTTTGCGGTACAAGACAAGGGTGATCAGCAGGATCACCAGGAACAGCCATTCGGCCATGGCGGTGGCATATCCCAGCTGGGTGTTTTGTTCAAACGCGCGCGTGTAAACGTAGGAAACCAGCGTTTCCGTTGAATAAGCCGGGCCGCCGCCGGTGATGGTGTAGACAAGGTCGAAAACCTGCAGAGAACCGATGGTTCTTGTGATAACAACAAACCAGATCATGGAGGAAATGCCGGGAATGGTGACGTGGATGAACTGCTTTATTTTATTCGCGCCGTCGATCTGCGCGGCTTCATAGCGGGTTTCCGGAATGCCCTGCATCGACGCGACCAGGATGGTCATGCTGATGCCGAACGAACGCCACACCGACACGAAAACGATCGAATACAGCGCGATGGAAGGATCCTTGAAGAAAGCGATTTTGGGCAGGCCGAACAGGGTCAGGAAATGGGGGAACCAGCCCACGGTCGGATGCAGGAAGATCTGGAACATGATGCCGATGGCAACCGGCGAACATACGATGGGCAGAAAGTAAACGCCGCGCATCCATTTGTTGAGCCGTGTTTTCATGCTCAGCAGCGTTGCAACCAGCAGCGCGAACACGACTTGCAGCGGCACGTCCACGAGCGTGAACAACAGGGTATTGACCATGGCGTTCTGGAAACGGATGTCGCGAAGCGCCATCACATAGTTGTTCAGGCCTACGAACGTGGGCTTGGTCAGCGCCGTTGTGATGTTGAACAAGCTGATGAAAAAGGATGCCCCCATGGGCAGCAGATGAAAGAATACGATACAGAATAACGCGGGAAGAAGAAACAAATACGCGGCGTGCTGCGGTTTGTTCCAGTATTTCAAAGCCTGTTTCATCACGGGGAGCCTCCCTGCCTTTGAGCCGGCCGGTTTCGTAAAAATGGGGGGGCTTGCCGAAATCAGCCCCCCCTGAGAACCCAACCGGCGTATCGGTTATCTGATCATCTGGTCTTTCCAGGTATCCATCTTCTCCGCGTACTTTGCGATGGCTTCCTGCGGATCCGCGCCGAAGGCAATTTCTTCGAACATGGGCTGTATGCAATCGGAGCGGATGAACTGGTGCATCGGGAAGCCCGCGGGGAACAGCGGGGTGACATAGTCGGCATAGCTGCACATGGTTGCGATCGGCTCGGTGGACGTAATGAGGGGATCGTTACGCACGGAAACCAGGTACGGCGGGAAGCCGCAATCCAGCGCCCAGCGCAGGCAGGGCCGGTATTCCGACTCTTCCCAGGCGGTGGCGGTGTTGTTTTCCCAGTAATCCAGGAACTTGTAGCAGGCGTCGATCTCTTCGGGCGTCGCGCACTTGGTGATGGCGAACGCGCCCACGGAGCTGTCGGAATACCGGCCTTTGGGGCCGCCGGGCAGAACGCTGATGCCGTAATCCACATAGTCGGACAGGCCGGTGGAGAAGAACGCGCCGTTCATGGTAAAGCCAAGCGTTCCGGCCTGGAACATGGTGCTGTAGTCCGTGCCTTTCAAGGCGGGCGCGGAACCGTTGTCGATCATTTCTTTCCACAGCGTTACGGCTTCCAGCGTTTCTGCGGAGTTGATGACGCACTTGTAGTCGTCTTCCCCGACTGCTTCCATAATGTCGCCGCCGTAGCCCTTGATCATCAGGATCAGCCCGGCATGGAAGTCGTAGGGGCAGCCGCCGCCGTAGATGCTGTCGCCCAGCGCGTCAATCGCAGCGGACATTTCCTTGAGCTCTTCCCAGGTCGCTGGCCCCACATTCGGATCATACCCGGCCTGCGCCAGCAAGGTTTTGTTCCAGTACAGGAACCGGGTGTTGACCTGCATGGGAAGGCTGTACAGCGTGCCGTTGTCGGAGCACTCGGTCAGGATCGTTTCCACAAAGTCGGCGCGGTCCAGGGTCGTCTTGTCAAACACGTCGTCCATGGGGATGATCGCGCCCTGGTAAACCAGGTCCTGAATGCTGCCCGTGTTGATCAGCGTCAGCGCGGGGGCGGTGTTGGACGCATAGGCCACCTGCAGCTTGGTGTTCATGTCGGAGTCGCGGTCCATTTCGATGGTGATGCCGTAGGGATTGACTTCGTTAAAACGATTGACGATCTCCTCCAGCACGTCGCCGTCCGCGCCGGTCCAGCTGTTCCAAAACTCGATGGTGATCGGTTTGCTTTCGGCCTCAGCGGAAGCCGCCGTCATGCTGATGCCGGCGAAAAGCGTCATCAGCATCATCACGGACAGAAGTAGGGATAGGGTTTTCCTCATGAATAAGATCCTCCTTGCCGATAATTGCGCGTCCACACATCGTTTCGGGCGGGTATCAGCCTGTGAACGCCATGCGCTGACAACCGCTTGTTCCCGCTGCGGCAGGCTTAAAAACCGGCGCTTCAAACGCGGTAGGGACTCTTGGGCCGTTTTTCCCATTCTTCGTCCTGCACCACGTCGCCGTAAGCCTTGGAAAGCCCCCATTCGGGGATCTGGTTCAACGTATGGGTAAAGGAACGGCATACGTCGAAGCCTTCCTTGATATTGATCAGCACCAGAAAATTGCTTCCGCCTTTTTTGGGGTTGGCTTTGTTGAGGTTCTCTTCGATGAAGCTGATGAGGTATAGGTTGTCGCTGATTTTGATGTACCTTGTGGGTTCGTCGAAGAACCAGTCCTTCCACACGGCGTCGTCCTTCTCGGCCAGCTCTTTTTCAACGCTGGTCATGGACGGATTGGGGGGCGGCGTCTGCTCGACTTTGATGCGGTAGTAGTTGGCGTCGTAGTAGATGTGGGTGTTGATAAAGCCGTTCGCGTAATGCCAGGTGGCTTTTTTGCCGACCAGGTCCGTGGTATAGCCGTGGCGGACGGCCGGCAGATCTTCGCCGTCCCGTTTGATCGCGCCGAACTGGATCTCCGCGATCGTCATCCGGTCGCGGCCGGGGATTACGCGCTGCCGGGCATACACGCGGGTCACAAGCCAGGCGCTCAAATCCAGCACGTAGGTATCGCAGATGCGCGCCGGCTGGTTTTTCTGCTCGAAGCTGACCATATAGGTGTTCTCATCCGCGCGCAGCGCGGCGTAGCGTTCCCAGCGCATGGGCTCATCGTAGCCGCCAAGGCACATAATTTCCCCGGTCAGGAAGCTGAGCACCGTTTCTTCGCCGTTATCAAAAACCAGATGGAAATTTTTGCCCGCGAGCGTATAATCCAGTTTCTTCATGAATTTCCCCGTGTGTTCAAACGGGTACACACGTTTTTCAGCCATTCGTTCGCCGCCTCCCGTATATCACTTGCTTAGCACTGATCATAAACACTTATCCGGCAAAACAATATGGCGTTTTTGGTCTAATTATGCCGTATTTTATACGTTGTTCGCATGATGCGTTGCCGTATGAACAAATATGGTAATGTGCAGACAAAAAACGTACGCCATCGGGCGCCGATACCATAATTGCCATATATGGGAGTATAAAGTGTCGGTAAATTATGATATACCTTGTTATATACTGAAAATGATGGTATGATTATGCTCGCTCATCAGGATAAAGAACGCGGCGAAAATCGGATACGGAAAGAAGCTGTCAAAGCGATGCTGGATTGGCTGACACGGATCATGCTTGTTGACAATAACGTCGTTTTTTTCAATAATCTGGAACAGGCGCTGCAAAAAATCTCCAAACCGTACGCTTTCGTTTATAAAGGGTCGGATGCCAGCGACGCGCTGATGTCGTTTTCCGCGCTGCAGCCGGATTTGATCATCGCCGATATCCGCATGCCCGGCATCGACGGGATCGCCACGACGCAGATCATTAAGGAAGAATATCCGAGCTGCGTCTGCATCCTGCTGAGCGCGGACGAGCGGGCCTGCAAATTCTCGCTGATGCAGCGGGTGGTGCGCGCCCGGTGCGATGATTTCATGGAAGCCAACATGACCGGGGACGAAATTGCCGCCGTGCTTCTCAACTGCGAGGCGTTAATCCAGAAACGGAAAGAGTTTCAGCTTTCGGCGCTGCTATGCGGGGATTACGAGGTGAAAGAATCCCTCGTAACGCAGATGCTGCCCTTCCGCTGCGCGCCTGTGCTGCTGTGCACCAACGCCCTTACGCCCGACCAGCTGAAGAAAATCTGCGAACGCATCAACCAGATCTTTCCGATGCTGCACCTGTTCGTGCCCGCCATGAAACGCCCCTCCACCTACACGGTGCTGCTCAAATGCGTTTCGAAAATCGACCACACCCTGCGCTCTTCCGAGGAACGGCAGGCGGATATCCTGATCGTGAACCTTGCGGCTTCGATGCTTGGGTATGTGCCGTACCTGCTGACGCTGGAACCCGTTTCGCCCGTTCAGCTCAACGAAGCGTATCGGGCCATGGAAGAAAGCGTAAGCTACTCCATTTCCATTGAAAACGGCAAGCCGTTCCGCATCACGCTCCCCTTTTGCAAACCGGATAAGGATTACGCGCTTTCGCAAAGCGAACTGCGCGCCTACGTGGAAGGCGAACGGTTTGCCGAGCTTTTCCGCATGATGGGCGAAAGCGGCCTCAGCCGCAAGGAGATCATCTACCAGTTCAGCATTTGCGTGTCGATGCTCAAGAAAAACGGCTATTTCCGCGACGATGCCGATCATCTGGAGTTCTGTGAAGAGCTGTACCGGCGCATCATTCTGGCGGAGCGGATCGACGATACGGCGAAAGCCATCGACGCGTTTTTTGCGGCGAACAAGCGGCCGCTGCTGCCGGCCGGCGACGATCGCCTGCTGCTGACGGAGATCGTTGCGTTTTTGCACGGCAATATGGATAAAAACCTGTCCCATGACGATATTGCCGAAGCGTTTTCCGTATCGAAATCCAAGCTGTCCAAGCTGGTGCGCCGGGAGCTTCACGATTCGGTGAAGCACTACTATATGGCGCTGAAGATGGAAGAGGCCCAAAAACAGCTGCAGGCCCAGAAGAAGGTCAGCGCCGTCGCCGCCGGCCTGGGGTTTGGTGATCCGCTCTACTTCAGCCGTGTGTTCAAGCAGTACACAGGCGAATCCCCCAATACGTTCCGTGCGCGTTCGGCAAACGCGCCGAACCCGTTGCAGGAGCGGGCGTAAGCCGCCGCCTTGCGCGGTTCCCGCGGAGTGCCCGTATGTATAATCCGCCGCCTTTTATCGGTTCCTCTGAAGCTGGTCCGGGCGCTTCGGACCGCCAATCTTTTTCCGTACCCCCGCCGTTGCCTGTCGCGGAGCGGCCGGAGCGCAGGCGACGCGAAGGTATACCAGACCGAATAAAATCCGGCGGGCATCAAAGGGTGCAACCCGTATAAACGCCGTGCCGCATTTCCCGTTCCCCGGTTTCCGGCATTGTGCCCCGCCCCGCAACGCCGCATCCAGGCAGGCTTTCATGCGGGGCGGAGGAACGGCGACGCGAAGGGGGAAGGCCTTTCAAACATAACCGCCGCCGCGAACGGATATCGTCCGCGGCGGCGGTTTTTTAGCAAGCGGGAACCCTGCGTGGTGTTTGCCACCAGCCGGTTCGGGCTTCAGTCGAAAAGCCTTCCGCCATACGGTCAGCACGCGTCGGCCAGCGTTTCCCCGGGCGCGGCGGTTCTGTGCCGGAGCCGGCGAAACTCCTTTCGAACCATCAGCATCGTCCATAGCACAATCACCGCGTCGATGGCCAGAGACCCGTAATAGATGCCCGAAACGCCCATCCATCCGGGAACCAGCAGCATCACGGGCACATAGAAAACAAGCTGCCTGGCAATCCCGATCATCGCCGCGGGCTTTCCCTGATCAATCGAGGGGAACAGCGTCATCGCCATAAAAATGAAGGACAACAGGGGCAGTATTGCCATATATACGCGGAAGTTCGTCAGCTGCGCGCCGGTCAATGCCTGGTCCTTGAGCATCAAGCCCAGCACCGAACCGGGAGCCGCCATGGACAGCAGCCAGAACGGGAGCGTCAGCACCAGCGCGGCAATTGCAAACAGCCGGTAGGAGCGGATGACGCGGTCGTACTGCTTCGCGCCGTAGTTGATGCCGATTGCCGGCTGCAGCGCGCGCATCAGCCCGAAGATCGGCGTCAGCAGGAAGGTGAAGATGCGGTAAACCACGCCGTAAAACGCCACGTCCGCGGTGGTGCCGTACCGGGCCAGGGCGTTGAACACAAACACGGACTGCACGAGGCTCATCACGCTCATGATCAGCGAGGACATGCCCAGCCGCAGGATGGAGGTTCCGATCGTTTTGTCCCAGCGGACGGATGTGATTTTGGACCGGAAGGACGCGTGCCCCTTCCCGAAATAGAACCAGCCCACCAGCGTGTAGGCGAGCATCCCGATGTTCGTGCCCCAGGCAGCGCCGGCAACGCCCAGCGGGAACACCACCATCAGCAGGTAGTTGGCCGCGGCGTTGACGGCCAGCCCCGTACCCATCATGACGGCGGCCATCTTCATGCGCCCTTCGGCGCGCACGATCATGTTGCCCGCCAGCCCGTAAACCCAGAAAAACGAGCCGAGGATCGTAATTCGGAAATATTGGTCGCCCAGCAGCAGCGCCTCGCCCTGCGCGCCCATGATCCGCATCATCTGCGAGGAGAACAGCAGCCCAAGCACCAGATAGAGCGCCGTGACCAGAAGGGATAGCAGATTGACGTTGCCGAGAAGCTTTTTCTGGGTGGACTGATCCCTGGCTCCCAGCGCTATGCTCAATACGGCCCCGGCTCCCGTGCCGATCAGGGATCCGAAGCCCACGCTGATCTGGGACAGCGGATACGCGACGGATACCCCGGCAAGGGCGGTTTCGCCCACAAACCGTCCCACAAAAATTGCGTCCAGTACGGAGTTCATCCCGTACAGCACCATGGCGATCACCGCCGGCCAGGATAAATCGATCATCACCCGCCACAGGTTCCCCTTCAGGATCCACTGCTTTTGTCTTTCCTTTGCGTCGTTTGCCCCGCTCATGTCCGTTTCCCCCTTATGCGTGTCCGGGCGCGCCGTTCCGTTGTTGCGTGCAGGCGCCGCCCGGTATGAGAATCAAAAATCTGGATCGATATTCAGCCGGGCATGCCCGGCAATGCCGTACAACCGCATGCCGCCGGATGGATGCTTCCGCGCGCCGCTATG
>CAYRPW010000093.1:0-7589 GCA_964426145.1 uncultured Oscillospiraceae bacterium | reverse complement strand
TCAGGAAAAGAGAAACGGCCGCACTGAAGTACGGCTCTTTTTGTTCCCGCCGCCTGTCGATGAAGTTGTTCACCATCGTAACCGTGAGCGACCAAAGGAAGACCGCCGTAAGTAGAATGCCCGTCGCCTTCCAGTCCAGCGTATGATTTACGTACAGGCTATAGGCCGTACCGATAAAAAATGGGGTCAGGCTGACCAGTTTTGTGCTCAATTCCACAAATTTGATCCACCGTCTCACAACCGAATTTCCGTTTTTCATACGTTTCCTCGTTTCCTGCGGGCCATTTGCCAATCGGGCAGGCTTGTGGGGCATAACGCCGCGAAGGCGGCCCGTTTCTCCGCAGGCCGGCGTGCGCTGCCCTGGCAGCCGCCCGCGATCCCTGTTGCCCTCATTATACCGTTATAAAAAATCAAG
Source organism: uncultured Oscillospiraceae bacterium (assembly GCA_964426145.1). GTDB lineage: Bacteria > Bacillota > Clostridia > Christensenellales > Aristaeellaceae > CAXXOK01. The sequence goes on along the minus strand of CAYRPW010000093.1, from coordinate 7,174 downwards.
CGTCAAGTGCGGCGTCACCGCAGCCGTTGCTTTTCAGCGATGCTCTGCCGCTGCTGGATTTTGAAAACAACAAGAAAACAGCGCGGAATGGTTGACAAGGAACGCTTCCGCTTGCTACACTAAATCGCAATCGACGACTGCGGGGGAGGGTAACCATGCCGAATTTCAAGCTTTCCGATTCCGTGTTCATCGCTGCGTGCAAGGCGTTTCAAACGCCGTTTCACCTGTATGATGAGCAGGGCATTCGTTCCACGGCCAGGCGCTGGCAGCGGGCGTTCGCGTGGTGCGAGGATTTCCGGGAATACTTTGCGGTCAAAGCGCTGCCCACTCCGGCAATCCTTCGTATCCTCAAAGAGGAAGGCTGCGGCGTGGACTGCGCCAGCGAAACCGAACTGATGCTTGCCGGCGCCTGCGGCTTTCAGAACGACGAGATCATGTTTTCCGCAAACGTCGTGCCGCCGCGTGAGTTCGTCCTTGCGCGCAGGCTTGGCGCTTATGTGAACTTGGACGACTTTACCCATATCGAGGAGCTGAAAAATAACGGCGGCATTCCGGAGACCGTTTGCCTGCGGTATAATCCAGGCGGCCATTTCCGCGTAGGCAACGCCATCATGGGCGACCCGGGCGACGCGAAGTACGGCATGACGCGCGAACAGCTTTCCGATGCGATCATGCTGCTCAAGCAATACGGCGCAAAGCGTTTCGGGCTGCATGCGTTCCTCTCCAGCAATACCACCGATCCGCACTATTACCCGGCGCTTGCGGAACTTTTGTTTGAAACGGCCGTCGAGCTGCGCGAGGAGAGCGGGCTTTCCATCGCGTTTGTCAATCTCTCGGGCGGCGTGGGCGTGCCCTATAGGCCGGGCGAGGACGAGGCGAACGTGGAAGCCATCGGCGCCGGTGTTCGCAAGGCATACGAAAAGGCGTTTGTCCAAAATGGAATAGGCGGCGTCGCCATCAAAACGGAACTTGGCCGCTATATGACCGCCGCGCACGGCTGGCTGGTTACGCATATCACGCATGAGAAGAACATCTACAAGCATTATCTGGGACTGGACGCCAGCGCCTGCGACCTGCTGCGCCCCGCGATGTACGGCGCGTATCATCACATCACCGTCGTCGGCAAGGAGCATCTGCCCCACGACGTCAAGGCGGACGTCATCGGTCCGCTGTGCGAGAATAACGATAAATTCGCGGTGGACCGGATGCTTCCCAAAGCGGAGATCGGGGATATTCTGGTCATTCACGATACGGGGGCGCACGGGTTGAGCATGGGGTATAACTATAACGGGAAGCTCAAATGCAAAGAGGTTCTGTATCAGGAAAACGGAACCTTCCGGCTGATCCGCCGCGCGGAAACGACCGACGATTACTTTGCCACGCTGGATATGGATCCGGTCTGGGAAACGCTCAACGCCAGGCGGTAATCCACAAGGCCCGCCGGTACCTTCGTCCGCCGGATCCCGGTAAAACCGAAGATCGGTTCCGGCACGCATCGGAAGATAGCATAAAAAACCGGCACTCCCCGCAGTGATGGGGGAGTGCCGGTTCATTTGCTTTCCGGCGTTTAGTTTGCGGGCGTTGCAGCCGCCTGCAGTTCTGCGATCTGCGTATTCAGCGTTTCGATCATGGCCTGCGCATCGGCGAGCGCCGTTTTAGTTTCGGCCAGCTTAGCCTGTACGTTCGCCAGTTTGGTTTCGGCAAGGGAGAGTTTTCCGGCGGTGAAGAGCTGCGTTCCTTCCAATGCGCTCAGTTCGGCCGCGGCTTGCGCTGCTTGCGCGTCCGCCGCTATTTGCAGGTCGCTCAGCGCGGTCTGCGCTTCCGTAAGCGACGTCTTCATCGTGGCAAGGCTTTCGTCGCGCTTGGCAAGCTTTCCGGCGGTTATATCCAGTTTGCCCTGCAGGAAGAGAACCTGTCCCTGCAAAGCGCTCACCGAATCGTTGGCTTCCGTAAGCTGCGCCTGCACGGCGGTCAGCTCATCCGTTTTTGCGGTCAACTCATTCGTTTTCGCGGTCAGTTCTTCCGCCTTTGCGGCAAGGTCGCCCTCCAGGGTTGCCGCGTAGGCTTCGCTGTCCGTCTTTGCCGTCGTTACCGTTTGGGTAGCGGCATTCGCTTCGTCCAGTTTCGCCGATAAACTGTTCTTGTCCAGATACGTGATCACGCCGAAAACGATTGCCGCCACGAGTACGATGCACAGCAGAACGATCAACGTGTAGCCCTTTGACTGAGCGGCAGGCTTTTGTTCAGACATATTTTTCCCTCCGTATCATATTTTACGAGCGTATTTTCTATAGTATACCATGAATAAATTAAGAATGGCATAGGCAGATTGTTAAAACTTCTGTTACAGTATTGTAAATACCTATTAAATCATATATACTATTCTGGTATAAAACTGACAGCAAAGGGGCCTATATATGCTCAATCCAAGGCTGATTATCAATGCTTTGAAACAAAATATCGGGCGTGTGATCGTCGGCAAGGAAGAAACGATTGAGTTGGCTTTGATCGCCATGCTGTGCAAAGGGCACGTTCTCATTGAGGATGTTCCCGGCACAGGCAAAACGACCATGGTTTCCTGTCTTGCCAAATCGCTGGCTTGCAGCTTTTCCCGCATTCAATTCACGCCCGACGTTGTTCCCAGCGATGTGACGGGCTTTACGATGGTCAATTTCAAGACGGGGGATATGGAATTTCATCCCGGCGCGGTGATGAGCCAGATCATTCTGGCCGATGAAATCAACCGTACATCCCCCAAAACCCAGTCCTCGCTGCTCGAGGTCATGGAAGAATTTCAGGTTACGGTGGACGGCATTACGCACCCGCTGCCCAAGCCCTTTATGGTGCTTGCCACGCAAAACCCCGGTGAATTCGTGGGCACGTATCCGCTGCCGGAGGCGCAGATGGACCGCTTTTTCCTGCGCATTTCCATGGGTTACCCGACGATGGAAGAAGAGATGGATGTTCTGGACCGCTTTTCCGGTACGGAGAAGCCGCAGGATAACCTGCAGCCCGTTTGCTCCGCCGAAGACGTCGTGGAGCTGCAGGGGATGATCGGCACGGTGTACTGCTCCAAGGAAGTGCGCCATTATGTGGCCAATATCGCCGCGATGTCTCGTACGCATCCTTCTTTGCAGCTGGGCGTTTCCACGCGCGGCGCAATCGCCCTCGTCCGCGGCGCGCAGGCTTGCGCGCTGCTCAACGAACGGGACTATATTCTGCCTGAAGACGTACAGCGCATGGCGCTGCCCGTGCTTTCCCACCGCGTGCTGCCCAATCCCGATGCGAAGATGAAAGGCATAACGGCGGAACGGATTCTGATCGCCGTGATGGAAAACGTTCCCGTTCCCATCCGCCTTTCGTAACAAACGCAAAGGACGATCGCATGAAATCTACGCTGACGACTTTGGGTGTGAGCTTCGGCTTTTTGCTGGTCTGCGCCCTGTCGATGGGGAACCGGACGTACCTGCTGCTTGCGCTTCTCATCGTGATCGCCTGGCTGCTGGCCTATCTGAGCGTCCGTATGGCCGAGAAATCCGTCCGCGTTTCCCACGGGCTTACCAATACACGCGTCAACCGCGGTGAAAACGTAGCCATGCAGGTTTCTGTAAGCCACAGAGGCCTGCTTCCCATTGCGCCGGTGAAGCTTAAAATGCGCGCGACAAGCAATACGCCCTCCGGCGTGCTCCACCTGGCGGAGCTTGGCCGCCGTACGCAAAAGGTTGCCTACCAATTCGCCGCCGAGCATATCGGCGCGATGATTCCGGGTGTGGAAAGCTATACGGTGAGCGATGTTTTCGGCTTTTTTAAGAAAGAGCACGTGCCGGATAACTCCACGGGCGAGCTGCTGGTGCTTCCGGTGCCCTTCGAGGTGGAACCGCTGACGTTCGCGCCCGGGGACATGGGCGTGGAAACCATGAAGCGCGCCATGGAGGACCCCTCCAGCCCCAGCGATTTCCGCGCTTATCAGAACGGCGATCCCATGAAGCGCATTCACTGGAAGATGAGCGCCAGAAAACGGGAAATTATGATCCGCCAGTTTGAGGAGCCCGCCCTGCCGGATGCGCTGGTGCTGATGGATACCTCGCCGCCGAACCTGCCCAAGGGAATGGATCCGGGGAAGATGTCCTACCTGAAGGACGCCATTCTGGAAACCGCGGCTTCGGTCGTCAAATGCCAGATCAGTTTGGAAAACCCCGTGCACTTGCCGCTGGTGGGCGACCGGCCCATGGATTACGTCGGTTCAATGGGCCTGCCCATTCTGCTGGAAGAGCTTGCCCGCTGCACCTTCAACGAAACGGAAAAGTTTGAGCGCATGATCCTTTTGCAGATGAACGATCTGCGGAAAACCGGCGCCGTCGTCGTGATTACAACCCGCCTCACCAGCGTTCTGGTGGATTTGATCGGGCGGATGAAGCGCATGGGGCCCAACGTGCGGCTGTACCTGGTCAGCTACGAGATCAAGGACCCCACCGTGCAGGACCTCGTGGCAAGGCTGCAGCAGCGCAGCGTGGAAGTCAACTACGTATCCCCGCAAGGATAGGACGGTACACCCGTGAAGAAGCTGAAATTTCTGCAGAAAGAACCGCTCACGCATGTTAGCGTGGCGCTTTTGCTTGCCTGCGGATTGATGCTTCCGATGCTGATGGCGATGAACCTGAGTTCGTACCTGCTGACCGCGATCCTTATGTGCGCAGCCATTCTGGCCGTGCTTACGGTGCTTTCCACAAGCCGCAAATCCCGGTTTATTCTCTGGGGCCTGATCGCGGGCCTGGCCATCCTGCAGCTGTTCCTGCCCCGCGCGGGTTTGTTTGGAAGCTGGTTTGAAGGCTTCAAGTCGTTCGCTCTGTATTTTGCCGGCACGCAGGTCGTTATGCCTTTGTATGGCGCGCAGGCGGTCGGCCTGTTTGCGTTCTTTGTGGCGGTCATGAGCTTTCTGGTTACCAAGCGCGGAGTCGGCTTCCTGCCGATGGCGCTGATGGCGGTATTGGTGCTGTTTGCCCTGTGGAGCCTGGGCAAGGCCGCATACCTTTGGTACATTGCGCCCGCGCTGGTTGCCATCCTTTTGCAGATGAGCACGGAAGCGCATGAACGGATCCAACCGCTGCACGTGCTGCCGATGGCGCTGGGCGTCGTGCTTTTGACGCTGATCCTGCTGCCCGCCGGAAAGGTGACGATCGGCTTCATGGAAAAAGCCGCTAGCGATTTAAAACAGCGGATTTCCGATTACCTGTTTTTCACCGAACCCAGAAACGTGTTTACCATCGGCAGCTACGGTTATTACCCGATGGGCTCCGGGCAGCTGGGCGGCGCGGTGGAACCCAGCGAGTTCCCGGTGATGATGGTGAAAACCGACCGGAAAACGCTGCTGCGCGCGATTGTGAAGGACGAATACACGGGCCGCAGTTTCCACGATACCTCCAGCGCCAAGCGCTACCTCTATATCAATCCCCGCTGGCTATCCCAACGCCAGAGGGCGTTTTTGGAGGAAATGCCCGGCGACAGTATTCAAACCGCCAGCAATCTGCTGGACGAAAAAGCAATCACCGTACAAATGCAGAACAAGGCCGTCTCCACGCTCTTTACGCCTGTATTTTTACGCAGCCTGAACATGCCGGGCGATATGGTGCCGTACTTTAACGACGCCAGCGAGCTGTTTATTACGCGCGATCTGGAAATCGGCGACCGGTATACCGTGTTCACCCCGGTATTTGAGGGCGGCGATACGGGGCTGAATACGCTGGTGAGCGCCGCGGCCAATACGCAGGACGACTACTATGATGAGTTTCTTTCGCTCTACTCGCAGCTTCCCGATCATCTGGAGCAGAAGCTGTTCGACGACGTGTTCAACATCGTGCAGAACGCCGAGACCCCGTATGATAAAGCGCTCACGATTATGAACTACCTAAAGAAATACTACCGTTACTCGCTTACGCCCGTCACGCCGCCGGAAAACCTGGATTTTGTCACGTATTTTCTCTATGTGAAAAAGGAAGGGTACTGCACGTATTTCGCGTCGGCGATGACCGTGATGTGCCGCATCGCGGGGCTCCCCGCGCGCTATGTGGAAGGGTTTCTGGCGCAGCCGACGTCCGACGGGTTTGCCTACGTAACCGGTTATGACGCGCATGCCTGGACGGAGGTCTACTTTGAGGGGTTCGGCTGGGTGCCGTTTGACCCGACCCCCAACCAGCACGATGAAAACGAACCGCCGCCTGACGAAGAGCCGGAACCTACGCCTACCCCGACGCCCAGCCCCGAACCGCAGAGCGACAGCCCCACGCCAACGCCTAATCCGCAGCAGGAGCCGCAGGAAGAACCCACGCCGGAGCCTTCGGATGAGCCGGATATGCAAAACGATCCGGAGCAAAACCCGGATCCGGACAAGCCGTCGCTGTGGTGGATCGTATTCGTGCTGGCAGCCGCCGCAGCGGTCAGCGCGGCTATGGTGCTTCGCAGTCCGGACAAGGTTGCCGCACGGAAGAAAACCGAAAAAGATAAGGCTTTCGTATATGGCGCCGCTGTGGCAAAGCTCCTGCAATACGCCAATTACCGGCCCAAGGCGGGGGAAACGCCGCTCTCCTTTGCAAAGCGCGTAGACGCGGTGCATTACTATCAAAAGCAGATCACCCCGCTATGGCGCATCCTGTCACTGAGCAACTACAGCCGTCTGCGCCCGGGCGCAGAGCAAACCAAGCGCGCACGGGATACCTATCATGCGATATATAAAGAAACCAAGCCGCTGCGCAGACTGCGGTTCCGTGCGGCCATGCTGTTCCAGAAGCGCTTCTATTACACGCTGGCGGGGTCGGGATGCTGAAGCTCTTGCTGCGACGCTGCGGCACGAAACCGCCGGGAAACCGGCTGTGCCGTACAAACCGGGCCGCAACGGGCGGACCGCCGCCCAGGCTTCCGCCGACAAAAATGCAACTGCACGCAAGCCCAAAACCGCGCCGAAACATCCAAGTGCCAGCGGTCGTAAAAAGAATCGCTGACGGCGGCGAACCGATCTGAACGCTTGAAAATGCAAGGGGAAAATCCCAAAAACCCCTTGCATTTTGCCTGTGTCTCATGTATCATATGTTCGTTGCGCTGATATAGCTCAGCCGGTAGAGCGCATCCTTGGTAAGGATGAGGTCCCCGGTTCGAATCCGGGTATCAGCTCCAAAAAACG
>CAYRPW010000092.1:0-7604 GCA_964426145.1 uncultured Oscillospiraceae bacterium | reverse complement strand
GGCATGCCGGCCGCGGCGGGCAAGTTGCGCATCATCGGCCGATTGTGTATAATGAGCCTTAGGCTTTTTCTACAAAACAACGGGGACGGTGCGCAGAAATTGATGTTGGGCAATGACAGGATGCTCTTAAAGGGCGGCAATCCGCTGACGGGCGAGATCGGAGTCAGCGGCGGCAAGAATACGTCCGTTGCCGTGATTCCCGCCGCCATCTTAAGCGACGCGCCCAGCACCATTGAAAACCTCCCCGATATCGACGACGTGCATGCCCTGATTGAAATTCTGGAACTGCTGGGCGCCGAGTGCGATTACGTTCCCGACCAGTACCTAACCGTCAACCCCCGGCCCATCAAAAGCTTCCACGTGCCCTATACGCTCACCCGCAGGCTGCGCGCCAGCTATTATCTGCTGGGCGCGCTTCTGGCGCGCAGCGGCAAGGCGACCGTCGCTTACCCCGGCGGCTGCGAGATCGGCTCCCGGCCCATCGACCAGCACATCAAGGGCCTGTCCGCGCTGGGGGCAACCATTGCGGAACGGGGCGGCTTCGTGGAGGCGAAGGCGGACCGGCTGATCGGCGCGGACGTGTTTTTCGACGTCGTCACGGTGGGCGGCACGATCAACATCATGCTCGCCGCCGCCAAGGCCGAGGGCACGACGATCATTTACAACGCCGCCAAGGAACCCCACATCGTGGACCTTGCCAACTTTTTAAACTCCATGGGCGCGCGCATCAAAGGCGCGGGCACCGACGTCATCCGCATCTCCGGCCAGAAAACGCTCCACGGCACCAACTATACCGTAATCCCCGACCAGATCGAAACCGGCACGCTGATGATCGCCGCCGCCGCCACCCACGGCGACGTCACCATTCACGGCTGCATCCCCACGCACATGGAAGCGCTCACCGCCAAGCTTTTGGAAATGGGCATCCAGGTCAACGAGGGCGGCGATATGATCCGCGTCCGCGCGCAGGACCAGCACCGCGCCATCAACATCAAAACGCAGGTGTACCCGGGTTTCCCTACCGATTTGCAGCAGCCGATGACCGCGCTTCTGTGCATGGCCACGGGCACGTCCACCATTCAGGAAACGATTTTCGAACAGCGCTTCAAACACCTGGACGAGCTGCGGCGCATGGGCGCGCACATCCGCCTGATGGACCGCACCGTGCTTGTGGAGGGCGTGAACACGCTCTACGGCGCGCCGGTCACCATTACGGACCTGAGGGCAGGCGCGGCGCTGGTGATCGCGGGCCTGATGGCCAAGGGCACCACCGAAATCTACGAAACCGGCTTCATCGACCGGGGATACGAACGCATCGAAGACAAGCTCCGCTCGCTTGGGGCGGATATCTGGCGGGAAACCACGTAAGGCAGCGGCAAAAAGGCCTGCGCACGCGGATAAAGGGGTGAGCCTTTGCACGAACACGATCCCTTCACGGTGCTGAACATCCCTCCCGCTTCCGATGCCCCCGCGGTACGCAAGGCCTACCGGCAGCGCGTGAAGGAATGCCACCCGGACCTGTTTCAAAACGCGGACGAACAGAAGGCCGCGCAGGAGCGGCTGATTACCTTAAACCTCGCCTATAAGGACGCGCTGCGCATCTGCGGCGGCAAGCGGGTGGGGTTCAACCTCATCTCGCCCGAGGAAGCCAAACATTACGCCCAAAAACTGCTGGAGCAGGGCAATCTCGAAAGCGCGCTGCGCCAGTTAAACCGTGCCGACCATAAGGACGCGGGCTTTTTCTATTTACAGGGGCAGATTTTAATGCAGATGTCCCAGTTTGAGACCGCCTACCAAAGTTTCCGGCAGGCCGTGCGCCTGGAGCCCGAGGATAACCGCTACCGGCGCGGCGCGCTGGACGCGTCCCTTGCGATGAAGCGTTCCAAAACCATCTGGTATCAAATCGGCAAGCTGGTGCGCGGAATACTGGGGCGCAAGTAAGCAAAACAACGCCGTTCGGCCCGTGCCAAGCCTTTGCAGGCGCAGCGCCGCGAAGGCTTCCATAAGGCGAATTTTCAGTGCGTATACAAGTTTAACGCCGTAAAATCAAAGAAATTCACACATTTCCATAGAAATTGTGTACAAATATTGGCCATTTTATCAAAAATCACTTGCGTTCTGTCTAACAGAACGCTATAATGACATCAATCGTATTCGGGTCTGTGGTTGTAAACCGAAGCCAGACGCGGGCAAAACGGTCCACGTAAGTTGAGCGATGCCTCAATGAGCATGGCGCGTTCTAGACGTAAGTCCGACCAACAGAAAAGTTGAGAGAAGGGGCGTAGGGCGCTCTTGCGATGAGCAAACCTTCCTGTCGGCGAATGTGGGGACAAAAACCAGGTCAGCCGGTACGATATCCTAATAATACGGAGGAAGCCCAAATCATGTACGAGGACAAAACGCTCACCTGCCGCGACTGCGGCCAAGAATTTGTGTTCACCGCGGGTGAGCAGGAATTCTACGCTGAAAAAGGATTCCAGAACGAACCGACCCGCTGCAAGGACTGCCGTTCGGCCCGCAAGGCCACGCGCGCAAGCGCTCCGCGTGAACAGTATGAAACCGTTTGCGCAGAATGCGGAAAGCCCACCACCGTTCCCTTCATTCCCAAGAGCGACCGCCCGATCTATTGCAGCGAATGCTTTGCCAAGCATCGTAGTCAGGAATTCTGATTCGCTAAATACTGCAGATCGACACAGCCCGCAGGCGCAAGCCTGCGGGCTTTACTTTGCCAATTTCTGCAGAACCGTGGTATGATATGCGGTATAAAACGCAGGAGCGGACAGCGTCAGCCCCGGCGCGAAAGGGAGACGGAGCATGGCAATCGACCGCGTGAGAACCCATTTCCAAACGTTTCGGATGGAGCACCGCATTGTGGAATTCAGCGTATCCAGCGCCACGGTGGAGCTGGCCGCCCAGGCCGTGGGCTGCGAACCCCGGCGCATCGCAAAAACCCTGTCCTTTATGATCGGCGGCGCGCCAGTGCTCGTCGTAACCGCCGGGGACGCGAAGGTGGACAACGGGAAATTCAAGGCCGCCTTCGCCGCCAAGGCCAAAATGCTGACTCCCGAGGAAGCCGAAACGCTGGTGGGTCACGCCGTGGGCGGCGTGTGCCCCTTTGCGGTTAATGACGGCGTCACCGTGTATCTGGACGTGTCCCTCAAGCGCTTCCCAACCGTTTTTCCCGCCTGCGGCAGCGCAAACAGCGCTATCGAGCTCACCCTCCCGGAGCTGGAACAAACCTCCGCCTTCACCGCGTGGGTGGACGTGTGCAAGGGGTGGGAGGAACCACCCTTACACGAATAATTAAAGTTTTCATCGTTTTATTTAAGTTATTTCCTTCATAAGCGAAATAACTAAATTGTATTTAAATTAGAAACATAAACAATGCGATTGTAATTACGGATATACCGCCCGCTCGCCGCCGACCAGCGGCAGGCGGGAGTAGGCCATCACCACGCGGGCTTCGCCCACGAAGGGATCGTCGATGCGAAGCGGCACCGCCACGGGGCGGATGTGCATGCCCACCAGCGTGTCGCCGATATCCAGCGCCGCGTCCGCCTGGATACTCTGGGCGAGCACGGGATCTTTCATAAAATCATAGGCGGCCGCCGCGGTGGAACCGCCCGCCTGCGGCACGGGCCGCGCGTTGACCTGCGTAAGGTGCAGGCGCTCCAGGGTTTCGCGCTCCATCACCAAGGCGCGGTTCAGATGTTCGCAGCACTGCACCGCCCCATCCATGCACATGTTCTCGCAGGTTTCCAGAAACGCTTCCGCAATCGCCTTGCCGATCTCCGGGTTGCGGCCCTTGCCGATCGTCAGCCCGCATACCTCGCTGGAGGAACAGCCAAGCACGATGACCGAACCTATTCTCAACTTCGCCTGCATGCGCAGAAATTCCACGCAGCGGCACACCTGATCGTAAATCACCTGATTGTCCATACGCACCCTCCTTGGCGCCATCCCCGGGGATGGCCGCCGAGCATTGCCGGGTTACCGTGTAAACGCGTACATGCCGATTGCCGCCGACACCGAAAGATTGAGGCTGTCGATCTCCGCGGACTGGGGGATCTTCACCGCCTGCCCGAAACCCGAAAACTCCGGCGGCAGCCCCGAGCCCTCGCTTCCGAACACCAGCGCCCAGGGCGCTTGCGCCTGCGCCGCCGCCATGGGAAGCTCCAGCGCGCCGCTTAGCATAAACGGGTACACCGCATGCGCGGGGTAGGCCGCGCGGTAGGTTTGAAAATCGTCGTACAGCGCGACGCGAAGCGAAAACTGCGCGCCCATCGCCGCCCGCACCACCTTGGGGTCGAACGGATCGGCCGCCGGGCGGATCACCGCCAGATCATACAGCCCGAAGCCCAGCATCGTGCGCTGGATGGTGCCGAGGTTGCCCTCGTCCATCGGGTGATGCAGCACGATGTGACAATTGCCCGCGGCAAGCGTATCGGTCTGCTTTTTGAATGCCACGGCGGCGTACACGTTTTCCTTGCCGAGGATTTTGACAAGCGCCCGGGGGGCGATCTCCTCGCGCACGCCGTGCGCCGCGCAAAGCGTACGCAGCTTTTCCACGCCCTCGCCCGAGGCCTTGTCCGAAAGCAGCAGCCGCAGCGCGCGCTCCGGCGCTTTTTCCATCAGCACAAGGCTCGGATACACGCCCGCGGCATAGCTGTAGGGCAGCGCCTGGTCGTAGGCCTGCAAGGCGGGCATGCGCTACCGCTCCCCGTCCGCGGGATCGCCGTCCCGCTTGCCGTCCGGTTTGTCCGCGCCGTTTGCATCGTCCGCGTCGTCCGCATCGTCCGTGTCGTCCGAATCGTCCGCGTCGTCCGCGTCGTCCGGTTTTTGCAAATCGACCGGCTCCTGCGCGCCGCCGAAGGGCATGCGGCCCTGGAGGCTCGACACAAACGCGTCCGCTTCTTTCTTGGCCCTGGCAACCCCCTCCGCGCGCGAAGCCGCCAGATAAAACGCCGTGATCGACGCGTTCATGTACGTCACCCGGAACAGCTCGATAAACTGGTACGCCACCAGCGCGAGGATCGTGCTGATCCCCAGCAGCATCACCTGCACGGCCATGGCCATCAGCGCCCAGCCGAGGAACGATAGCATCAGCATGAACAGGCTCAGTTTCTTGTCCGCCATGGCTTCCTTGCTTTTCGCGATGGCCTGCGAAGCCGTAAGCTCCGGGTTCTCGGCCAGAAAGTACGGCGCCAGCGCATAACGCAGCGCGGCAAGGATGCCCGGCACCAGCAAAAGAAGCGACCACAGCAGCACGCGCACGGCCATCTGCACGTACAGCCACAGCGCGCGCAGAAACAACGCCCGGCGCGCGAACACGCCCGCAACGCCCAGGTCTTCCCCCTGAATGCGCCGGATGAAATAGTGGTAGCAGCCCACGCTCAGCACGGGCGTAACCAGGAACGTGAGCAATCCCACGATCGTGATCAGCCACACGGACTGTATGGAAATCTGATTGACGGCGGCCGAAAGCTCCTCATAGGTCATCGCGTAGGAGATGTCCGGCAGCTGCGTGGAGCGCAAAAGCGCGTTCACCGTGGACGGCAGCGCCGCGATGAAGCTCACGATCAGCGCCGTTTGCCAGTTGCCTTTCAGGCTGCGAACCGCCTTGCTTTTGAAGATATAACTGGTTAAAAACATGCTTTCCTCCTAATCCAGAAGCGCGTCCACATAGTCCTTCGCGTCGAAGGCCTGCAAATCGTCAATCCCTTCGCCCACGCCAACGTAGAGGATCGGCACCTTCAGCTCCCGCACGATGGGGAAAATCACGCCGCCTTTGGCCGTGCCGTCGAGCTTGGTCAGGGCCACGCCGTTTACGCCCGCAAACTCCGCAAAGGCTTTGGCCTGCTGCAGGCCGTTCTGGCCGGTGGTGGCGTCCACCACCAGCAGGCAGCGCACCGCCGCTTCGGGAAAGCCGCGGTCGATCACGCGGCGCATTTTTTCCATCTCGTCCATCAGGTTTTTTTTGTTGTGCAGCCTCCCCGCCGTATCCACGATCAGCAGATGCGTACCGTTGGCCTTGGCCGACTGTACGGCGTCGAACACCACGCCCGCGGGATCGGCCCCCTCCTGGTGGCGGATCAGCGGCACCTTGGCGCGCTCCGCCCAAATGGAAAGCTGCTCGGCGGCGGCGGCGCGGAACGTGTCCGCGGCGCACAGCGTAATGGTGCGGCCCAGCGCCTGAAACCGGAGCGCGAGCTTGCCGATCGTCGTGGTTTTGCCCACGCCGTTGACGCCCACCACGAGCATCACCATCGGCCAGCGCAGCGGATCTTTGGGCGCGTCGAGCATGCCCACCAGCACGTCGTGCAAAATGCGCTTATGCCCCGCCACGTCCTTCACGCCCTGGGCGCGCGCGCGTTTTTTCAGCTCCGCCATCGCGCTTTCGGCGCAGGCGGCCCCCATGTCCGATAATAACAGCGCTTCCAGCAGGCTGTCAAAATAGTCATCATCCGCAGCCGCCTGCTCGCCCACAACCGTATGGATATGGTTACGGCTCTTGGAAAGTCCTTCCCGAAGCCTTGCAAATAATCCGTTTGCCATACTTTATTTCACCTATTGGTAGTCTTTCAAATTTACGCTCACCAGATCGCTCACGCCGCGTTCCTCCATCGCCACGCCAAACAGGCTATCGCACCGTTCCATGGTGCCCTTGCGGTGGGTGATCGCGATAAACTGCGTGCCTCCGGCCATTTCGTTCAAGTAATCGCCGAAACTGCCCACGTTGGCCTCGTCCAGCGCCGCCTCCGCCTCGTCCAGAATGCAGAAGGGAGAGGGCCGGAGCTTGAGCATCGCAAACAGCAGCGCGATGGCGGTCAGGGCGCGTTCGCCGCTGGAGAACAGGCTTAAAATCTGGCGTTTCTTGCCCGGCGGCTGTACGATAATCTCCACGTCGCAGCGCAGCGGATCGGCCGGGTCGGTCAGTTTCAGTTCCGCGTGCCCGCCGCCGAACAGCCGCTTGAAGCTCGTTACGAACAGCGTTTGCAGCAGCTCGAACTGCTCGGTGAACACCTTGCGCATTTCCTTTTCCAGGCTTGTGATCAGGGCTTCCAAATCCTGCTTGGCTTTCAGGATATCGTTTTGCTGCAGGGTCTGCTCGGTTACGCGTTCGCTGAGCGCGGCGTATTCCTCAATCGCGCCGACGTTGACCGTCCCCATGGCTTTAATCCGCTCGCGGATGTCCTGCGCCTTCAGCTCGGCCGCCTTTTCGTCGAAGGCCTCGTCCATGCCTGCCTGCCGCTTCACCACAAGGTATTCGTCAACCGCGGCCTGCGCCCCTGCATAGGTCAGCTCATAGGTATCCCACAGGCGCTGATCCAGCTGCGCCAGCTCCGCCCTGGCGCGCTCCAGGCTCATTTCGTGCCGGTGCTGCCGTTCCACGGCCTTGTCAAGCAGCAGGCGCACGTCCTCGGCCTGCGCGAAGAGTTCCTTCAGGGTTTTCTGCGCGGCGGCGCGCGCCTGTTCGGCGGCGGCGACGGCTTCCTCCGCTTCCTTCACCGTGCCGGTGATCTCCACCATGCGCCGGTCGGCCAGCGCGCGGTCGGCCTCGGCGGTCTCGATGGTCTTGCTCGCCTGCACTTTTTTCTGCGCCA
>CAYRPW010000091.1:0-7606 GCA_964426145.1 uncultured Oscillospiraceae bacterium | reverse complement strand
GGCTGGGTCGTTGAATACCAGCTGAAGGGTTCCAGACCTAAAAACGGGAAGATGGTGTTGTTCATAAAGCCGGTGTCGGCATTTAAAAACGCGTACACCACGAAGCCGATCACAACCCAGGAAAAGAGGTTGGGCAGCATCAGTGCGGATTGGAAAAACCGCACCCGGCGCCTCTGGCCGAGCTCGTACAAAAGAACGGCGATGAATATGGCCGCGAGCGTGCCGATCACGATGAATGCGGTGTTGTAAAGCAGCGTATTTCTGGTCATCAGCAAAGCGTCGCGCGTTTTGAACAGGAAACGGAAATTGTCCAGCCCGTTCCATTCGCTGCCGAATATGCCCTTGAAGTAGTTGAAATCCTTGAACGCGAGAAAAACGCCGAACATCGGCAGGTAGTTGTTGATCAGCAGGTACAGGACGCCCGGCAGCGCGATCAGCAGCAGAGGCCCCGTTTTCGCCAGTTGCATTTTGCGGTGTTTGCCCATGGTTGTTCCTCATCTGTCGTTGCGATATAGCGGGGAAGTGCAGAGGTGCGGGATCTCATTATTGCGGGGCGGCTGTTCGCCGCCCCGCGTGTTGTCCGTTTCAGGGTTTACTTGGCGGCCAGCCAGGCGTCCAGCTGAGCCTGCTTGACGGCGATGATCTCGCCCAGGCCGGCTTCCGCGAGCCGCTCCAGGAATACGGGGATCTCGGTTGCGGGATCCACGCTGCCGCATACGAGGCCGGGCAGATACTGCTCGATCACGTTGGTCACGGCGGTGTACTCGGTCTTTACGCTGCTACTGTCAAACGTGAAGCCCATGGCCACGGAGGTTTTCGCGTTCTGGTTCTGCTCCAGTTCCCAGGCGAGGGATTCCACGTTGGTGCCCGCCATCGGGTACATGATGAAGAAGTTGCCCAGCGTTCCGCAGGAGAGCTGCGCCGTGTAGGGCACGGTGGCGGCTTCCTGGCCTTCGGGGTAGCTCATGAAGCCCGCGTCGTCCAATTCATAATCGCGGCCTTCCAGGCCGTAGATGATGAGGTTAACCACGTCGGGATCGGTGAAGGTGAGGTTTAGGAACTTCACAGCCGCTTCGGGTGCTTTGGAGGTCGAGGCGACGCACCACGTGAGGGCGTTGATCGACGAGGTGTCCAAAAACGCGCTGCTGACGATCTTGGCGCCCAGATCATATCCGCCGGTCTGCGCTTCGAGGCTGGCCGCGGTATCCGCTTCGGGATAGCTGTAGGAAGCGATGTAGGCGAAGTAGTTGCCCGACGACATCAGTTCCGCAGCGGCGGACGAGGTGGTGGCGGCGTCTTTCATCACGAGGTCGTTCAAATACCAGCTGCGCGCCGTGTTGCACACGTTGGCAAACGCTTCGGAGGCATAGAAGTCAACCACCGTCAGTTCGTCGTTCATCAAAACGCCCTTGGGGGAGAAGTAGTTGTCGGTCAGGTAGTCCACGTCGGGTACGGTCAGCCCCAGGCCGATGTTGCCGGTGTTGACGGCCGCAAGGGGCGTCATGTCCGGATAGGCGGCCTTCACGGCTTCCAGCACCGCGGTGATATCGGCCACGCTGTTGACCTTACTCATATCCAGGCCCAGCGCGTCGGCGATATCCTGCCGGTAAATGAGCATCGGGGTCAGGGCGATGGGCTTATACGTGGGGAAGCCGTACAGCTTGCCTCCAAAGCTGGTGGCCGCAAGCCATTTCTCGCCGATCAGCGCCAGGGTCTCCTGGGCGTTTGCCGCCGCCAGATCGGTGATGTCCATGCACATGCCGGTGCTGATGCCGGTGTTGAGGTCGCCCAGGGTCTGGTAGATATCCACCTGTTCGCCGCCCTGCAGGGCAAGGCTTACGGTGGAGGAGTAGTCCCAGATCATGATGGGCTTGAGCTCAACCTCCACGCCGATCTTCTCGCGCGTGATCACGTTGATGGCTTCTTCCACGGTGGCCAGGGTTTCGTCGGTCGGGATGTTGTTGAAGGTGGCGTAAGCGTATACGATTTTGTCGTAGCCTTCCGCCGCCGCGGTGGAAACGGTGCCCAGCGAGGCAACCAAAACAGCGACCAGGGTGAACAGGGAAATGATTTTTCTAGATGTCATACAATGACCTCCTTTTCTACGCTCAGTATACCTGCGCGGCGAAGGCGGTGCTATCAAATTCGGGCGTTCTTTTTTCGTTTTTGGGTGAATATCTGCCAGATGTGACTGGTGTTCGCCGATGTACTGCCGGTATTATGCCTCGGTATGCGTTTCGCCTTCGCGCTGGTATTCCTGCGGGGTGATGCCGAAGCGTTTTTTGAATACGGTGGTGAAATAGGAAAGGTTGTCGATTCCCACCGCGCCCGCCACGTCCGAGATGCGTATCTGCGGGTCGTACAGCAGGCGTTTGGCCTGCTCCATGCGCTGGTTCCAAACGGCGTCCTTGAGGGAATAGTGGGTCTGCTTTTTGAATAGCTTCGCCAGGTACTCCGGCGACAGGTGAAATTCCGCCGCGATTTCGTTGCGGCCGATATCTTCGTGATAATGCTCGCGGATGAAGGATTGTATCTTTTCCACCAGCGTGCCCGCCCGGCGGAGTTCGTCCTCGAAGTCAAACGTGCGCTCCAGAAGATAGTTGGCCCAGCGGAGCATGTCCACCGACGAGCGGCAGGCCTGGTCGGACAGGCGCAGCGAATCCTCGTCCGAAAACAGGCGGGTCGCCTGCACCCCGGCCTCCGACAGATGGGCGTACACCGCCTGCAAAAACTCCTGCTGGATCAGGTACAGGGTGCGTTCGCTGAGCGTTTTCAGCGCCGTGCGGTCGGCTAGGGTTTTTTTAACGGTGTTGAGAAGGTGGATTTTGTCGTGGGCTTTGAGCATCTGGGCGAGCTTTCCCACGTCCAAAATCTGGCTCTCCGCGTCGGCGGAAACCGCCTGGTCCTCGGTGAACACCTGCCCGTAGTAGGCAACGCTTCGCTCGATCAGCGCCTGCAGCGCGGCCGGCTGGTCCGCAAGGGCTTCGATCGGGGTGGAGCGGCCGATGCAGCAGGTCACCTTCACGCGCACGGCTTCGGCGCAGGCTTCGATCATCTTCGCGCAGCGGGCTGTCAGTTCGTCGTCGGGCATTTCGTCCACGGCGGTAAAAAACCAAAGCCCGTTCACGCCGAAACGGTGCACCGTGCGGCCGCTTTCCTCGCTGCCGCACAGCAGGCGGCCGTGCGTGTTTTCCAATATATAAAAGAGAAAATTCTGCCCAAGTTCCTTGCCCTGCGGTTCGTACTCCATCACGCGGGTGGCCACCAGCCGGTAGCGCCGGTCCGGGTCCACCGGCAGGCTGCGCGCGCGGATCTCCCTGGAAATCTGTTCCCGGCTGCGCATGGCGATGCCGGAGAACAGCGAAAGCCAGAAATTCTGCTCTTCCTGCCGCGGGTTTTCCAGGCGCCATTCCCCGTACCGGCTGCCCTCCAGCAAGCGGCGCTTTTCCCGGATCTTCGCAACGGTTTTCTGCAGCGATAACGCCATCAACCGCGCGTTGAACGGCTTGGTCAGGTACTCGGCCGCGTCCAGTTTCAACGCGCTTTTGGCGTAATCGAAGCGCTCGTGGCAGGTCAGGAATAAAAACTCCACGTCCATTTCTTGCGCGCGCACCCACGACAGCAGCTGAAGCCCCGAGCCCTGGGGCATCTCGATGTCGCTGATCACGATGTCCGTCTGCCCGCGGCGAAGCACCCGCCTTGCCTGCGCGGCGCTGTAGGCGGTTTCCACCGTGTCGATCTCGACGGCCGCCCAGTCGATGGCGCGGCGGATGGCTTCCACCGTGGGGATGTCGTCGTCTACGATTAACAGGCGCATGCGGTTCTCCTTTCGCCGGACTTAGGAATGGCTGCCTGCGTCGGCGCGGTTCTCGTTCACGGGCGCGGCGGGCACGCGGATGAGGTTCAGGCATCCGTGCGGGTCCACGTTTCGAAGCTCGATCAGGTCCGTACGCTCGTACATGAGCTCCATCATGCGCTTCACGCTCCAAAGCCCCACGCGCTCGCCGTCGTCGTCGGGGCGTTCGGCGTCGCCGTTCATGTAGCGCAGCACGTCCTGCGGGTAGCCCTTGCCGTCGTCTTCGATGCGGATCAAAAGCATGCTTTCGCCCTTGAAGGTTTCCGCCGATATGTGAATGAGCAGCGACAGAACGCTGTCCAAGGATACGGCGTATTTGAACTCGTTTTCCACGAACGTCTGGATCAGCATCTGGGGTACAAGCCAGCCGCGCAGCGCCTGCGGCAGATCGATAAAATGGAAAATACAGCCCGGATACTTGCATTCCTGCATATCGAAGTAGTTTTCGATATGCCGGATCTCCTCTTCCACCGGTACCGTGTGCAGGCCGGATTTGAACATATAGCGGATGTTGCGCGAGAGCGCGTCCACATAGGTGCGGATCTCCGCGTCCCTGCCCTGGCTGGAGAGGCTGGAAATCGTGGTGATGGCGTTGAGGAAGAAATGCGGCTTGAGTTGCAGGCGGATGCTTTTCAGCTCCATCTCGTGCAGCGCGATGCGCTTTTCGTAGGATTCGATTCTAAGCTGCACGATGACGTCCATCAAACGGTTGAACGTGTCGCGCAGCAGGGAGAACTCCTGCGTGCCGTACTCGTCGCGGATTCGAAGCGTATGCTCGCCGCCGTCGATCCGCCGCATATCGGCAACCATGCGGTTGAGCGGCCGCACCATTTCCCGGCTTACGTACCGCACGACCAGCGCGCCGGAAAACAGCGCGACCACGATCACCGCAAGCGAAACGGCCATCAGGATTCGCGTCTGGTTCCATACGATCACGCTTTGGATGCGCAGGTGCAGCATCACCTGCCCGTCCGCCAGCGTATACGCGGCGGTCTGGGTGCCGATTGCGGGAATATCCGCAAGGTTCCGGCCGATCTGCTCCCGGGAGAGCGAATCTCCCCGGAAATCGGCGATGCCGTTGTCCGCGTCCGTCAGAATCAAGGTCTGCTGAATATCGCCCGCGGTCGGCACGTTCTGCAAAAACACGTCGGTCGCGGTGAAAGCGCCTGCGGCGCGCCCGTTGTAAACGTACAGCTTGCACAGGTAGGTGCGCCCGTTCAGCGTTACGAAGCGCCAGGTTTGGGGCGCGCTGCCCGCGGCGGCGCTGTCGATGGTAAACTGGCGCATGGCTTCCCGGTCCCAATAGGTAACCGACGACGCCTGCGCGTCCACGCACAGGCCGTAATCTACGTCCGCCACCACCAGCGCGCCCACGCCGGTATCGTTGAGCATCACGTCGGAAATATAGTTGTGGATATCCTGCAGGGCATAGAAGCGGCTCGTTTCGCTGCCGCTTTTCAACAGCTGCAAGTTATTGTAGTTTTGCAGAAGCAGGTTGTGCAGCACGCCGTCCATCCGGGCGAGACGGCCCTTCAGGGTGCTTCCGTACACCTGGATGATGCCCGCCGCTTCCTGCTCCAGATCGTCGCTGAGCACGGAGTACGAGGAGAAGGCGTAAGTGGCGAGCACGCAGACCAGAAGCAGGATGAGCACGGCCATGTAAACAACGATCCGCTTCACCAGATAGCCCTTGTGCATGAAGGCCCACCTTCCTCCTCAGTGCGTAGAATGTTCCTATGTCAATCGTATCACATTCGTGCAACGGGTGCAATGCGGCCGCAGCGCATGCCGCCCCATGCAAAACGGACAGCGGCCCGCAACGGTATGCGGGCCGCCGTTTCCATACGCTGTGGCCGCCGGAAGGCCTCAGCGGCTCAGCCGGTACAGGCTTGCCCCGTGCGCGGGCAGCGCCGCGGTCACCGCTTCGCCGGGCGCCGCCGTTTGGCCGGTCCACAGTTCGGTCGCCGCCGTATATCCCGAAATTCCCAGCTCCGCCGTTTCCTGGCGCAGGGCCAGCGGCGCGTCGGTCAGGTTGAACAGCGCCAGATACAGCCCTTCGCCGTCCGTGCGCGGCGCAACCCACGCGGCGCTGTCCGCCGCGGTATACAGCGGGTGCGCACAATGCGTCGCGGTCAGCATTTCAAGCGCCGCGTCGTTGGTCAACAGCCGCAGGGTGAAATCATCGTTCTTGGTCAGCTCCCCGCCGATCATCAGCGGCGAGCGCAGCATGCACCAAAGCGTCATCATGGTGATCTGCTCATCCTCAGTGAAGCGGGTGCGGTTGCCGGGATCCTCGCATTGGCGGATCGCACCCACCGGCAGCATATCCGCGTCCGGCCAGTGGCCGGGGCCCGCGTGGATGCACCAGGCGGCGGCGCGCTCGAACATCGCTTTGAGCAGCGCCCAGTCGTCCCAGAAATCGTCGGTGATCCGCCACATGTTGGCGTTTTGTTTCAGCGTTTCAGAAAGGGCCAGCGGCGCGGGGCCGGGGGAGAGGCTCAGCACCATGTCGCGCCCGCAGTTGCGGCAGGCGGCGGAAATCAACCGAAGTTCGGCTTCGCAGCGGGGTATTTCGCGTGCGATGTCGTCCACCTTGACGAAATCCACGCCCCACGCGGCGTACAGCCTGAAAATGCTGTCGTAATAGGCTTTGGCATCGGGGTTGCCCGCGAAAACCCCGTACATATCCGGGTTCCATGCGCACACCGAGGCCGGGTTGGCAATCTGCGCGCAGGTGGCATTGGCGCCCAGCACCGGCAGTTTGGCGTGCGCCGCCATGCGCGGCAGGCCGCGCATGATATGGATCCCGAATTTGAGCCCCAGGCTGTGCACGTAATCGGCAAGCGGCCGGAACCCTTTTCCGCCCGCGGCGCTGGGAAAGCGGTTTTCCGCAGGAGTCAGCCTGCCGTACGCGTCCGTCTGCAAGGCGGCAAACGGTTCGTACTCGTGGCTGGCCGCCGTCGGCTGGTACCACTGGATATCCACCACCACGTATTCATACCCGTGCGGTTTCAGGTGCCGCGCCATATACAGGGCGTTTTGCCGCACCGTTTCCTCGGTTACGGCCGCGCCGTAGCAATCCCAGCTGTTCCAACCCATGGGGGGCGTTTTGGCGATCATCGCGCATCCACTCCGTATCATCGTATCCGTTGTCATGCCAGTATACCATCGAAAATCGCCGCCCTGCAAGCGGCGGCAGAACGTTGCTTGCTGCCATATTCCCTTGGCAAAATAACGGTTGACAGCGGCGGGAAAACTGTTGTATCTTGCTTCTATATAAAAACGTGAATTAATTTGGCGCGGTCTAAAATAAAACTCCGACGGGTCCGGCAGGGCGGCGCGAATGGAGAAGGAACAGGGGGGATCACCATGCTGCATCTACGGTCACTGCGGGAAGGGCTTCCGCTGCTGCGCGCGCTCGGTTCGGACGTCCGCATTACGATCCTTGAGAAACTGGCGGAAAACGGGCCGATGCATATGTCCGAAATTTCCGATCATGTGGGGATTTCGGACGGCGCTCTGACCCCGCACATCAAGGCGCTGGAGAAAAGCGGGATCATCTCCATCGAGGTCGCGTCCGGCCGCCACGGCGTGCAGAAGGTGTGCCGGATCAGCGAAGACCGTATTCTAATCGAACTGCAACCAAGCGAGGACCCCGGCAGCGTGTTCGAAACCGAAATCGGCGTCGGCCAGTATACGGCGTATGAAATCTATCCCACCTGCGGCCTGGCAACCCGGGAGCATCTGGTC
>CAYRPW010000090.1:3853-7650 GCA_964426145.1 uncultured Oscillospiraceae bacterium | reverse complement strand
CAAGATTGACGGATACGAACGTTTTGCCGGTTCCGCCTTTACCGCTTAGCACGGCTATTCTCATGTGTGTCCGTGAAAGCCGGCATGGAAATGCGTGAGCACAGCAAGCTTTCCCTCCGCCAGGGCTTTGAGGTTTTCGTCAACGGCGCTTCCGGCCGCCTGGTATACGGCGATGCCCGCCGCTTGCAGCACCTCCGCCGAATTCTGGCCGCAGCGTACGGTGATCACGGCGTCCGCGCGGCGGTCCACAACAAACTGCGCCGCCTGTATACCCGCGCCGCCCTGCGCCTGTGCCGCCGGGTTGGCTTGCGCAACGCTTTCCTTCGTATCGAAATTATGGAACAGGAAATACGGCGCCCTGCCAAAGGAAACGCACACGGTTTTCCTGTCTTCGTCCGTGGGAATGGCTACGATCATTTTTCTTCCTCCTGCGCTATGCACCGCATGGGTCTGCCGTGCCTGCGGCAATGGCCGCGGCCGCAATAGCGTTCGTTTTCGCTGCAGATCCGATAATCGCCGCCCTCGATTTTGATCGGGAGGCCTTCCACCAGCGCGCGGGCGATTTTCCGGCGCGCCGTGGTGTAGATCTGCTGCGCGGTGGTCCGCGCAACGTTCATCAGGTCGCTGCATTCTTCCTGCGACAACCCCTCGTTGTCAATCAGCCGGATCGCCTCGTATTCGTCCACCGTCATCACGACGATCTCGCGCTGCGGGCTGCCCTCGCGCTTGGGGATGAACTCGCTGATCTCGGGCAGGCAGCATACGTCTCTTTGTTTTCTCGGCCGTGGCATACGTTCCTCCGCCTTCATTGCGGCTGGCCGAGGCGTCCCCCGGCCAACCCGTTAGTCATTCAATGGTTTCCAGTTGTGCGTTGACTGCGTTCAGGCTGCGCTGCAGCGCGTTCCTGCGCAGGGTTAAGGCTTCTTTTCTTTCCGGCGCGTTTAGCGCGCATGGCCCAAGCCCGTACTGGCAGCCGGAGAACCGGCGGTTCTCGAAACCGCGGTTCCCGCGGCCCGCATGCCGGCCGAAGCCGCCGTCCGCGAACCGTCCCGCACAGCGGGGGCCGGTTCCATCCATATTCGGCATTGTCCACACCTCCCCTTCTCGTTGATGACATATGCCTTTTACAGGTTCATTATACATGGTAATCGGCATATGTCAATAACAAATATGGCATATGCCGAAAATTATTCCGTGCGCCTGCATGATATGCGCTTTCTGTACAAGCAATCGCAGGCTGTGCTATAATTTGCGGGGATCAAACGAAAGGAAGTCTTGACGCGATGAACGCAGTCATTACGGTGATCGGCACCGATAAGGTTGGAATTCTGGCAAGCATCAGCACCGCTTGCGCCAATGCCCGCGTGAATATTGAAGAGGTGACCCAGTCCATCCTGCGGGGGATGTTCGCGATGATCATGCTGGTGACCCTGCCCGACGATCTGACGATCGAAAGCCTGTCGCAAACGCTCAACGAGGCGGGGGAGAAGCTGGAACTGCGCGTGACCGTAACCCGGCAGGAGATCTACGACGTCACCCATAAAGTGTGAAAAGAGCAAGGCAATGAAGCGATTTACCAATATCAATGCCAACGATATACTGGAAACCCTGCGCATGATCCACAACGAAAACCTGGACGTGCGCACGGTGACCATGGGCATCAACCTGCTGGATTGCGCCGACCCCAACCCAAAGGCTGCCTGCGATAAAATCTATGAGAAAATCGTGCGCCACGCGCAAAACCTCGTGCCCGTGTGCGAACGCATCACCGTGGAATACGGCATCCCGATCGTCAACAAGCGCGTAGCGGTTACGCCCATCGCGCTATTGCTGGGCTGCGCTCCCCAGGCCGATCCCGTGCAGTACGCAAAGGCGCTCGACCGGGCCGCGGATACCGTGGGCATCAACTTCATCGGCGGGTATTCCGCGCTGGTGCACAAAGGCTTCGCGGCGGGGGACGTGCGGCTTTTGCAGTCCATCCCGCAGGCGCTGAGCGAAACGGAAAAGGTGTGTTCCAGCGTCAATATCGGCACCACGAAGTCCGGCATCAATATGGACGCGGTCGCCATGATGGGTGACATCATCCTGGAAACCGCCCGCAGAACCGCCGGCCGCAACTGCATCGGCGCGGCGAAGCTGGTGGTGTTCTGCAACGCGCCGGAGGATAACCCGTTCATGGCGGGCGCGTTCCACGGCGTTGACGAGCCGGACGTCGTCATCAACATCGGCGTATCCGGCCCCGGCGCGGTACGAAGCGCCCTGCAAAACGACGCCAAAGGCATGGATCTTTCCGGCGTCGCGGAGGTTGTCAAGCGCACGGCGTTTAAAATCACGCGCATGGGCCAGCTCGTGGGCGAGGTTGCGGGCAAGGCCCTGGGCGTGCCGTTCGGTATTGTGGATCTTTCGCTGGCTCCCACGCCCACCGTGGGCGACAGCATTGCCGACGTGCTGGAGGCCATGGGGCTGGAAACCGTCGGCGCATACGGCACCACCGCCGCGCTGGCGCTTTTGAACGACGCGGTGAAAAAAGGCGGCGTCATGGCCAGCGGCATGGTGGGCGGCCTGTCCGGCGCGTTCATCCCGGTCAGCGAGGACGCGGGCATGATCCGCGCCGCCGAACTAGGCGTGCTGACGCTGGAAAAGCTGGAGCGTGGGGCTGGACATGGTCATCGTCCCGGGCGATACGCCCGCCGCCGTGCTTTCCGCCATGATTGCGGATGAAGCCGCCATCGGCATGATCAACTCCAAAACCACGGCCGTGCGCGTGATCCCCGCGATCGGCAAAAAAGCGGGAGACCGGCTTTCCTTCGGCGGCCTGCTTGGCGAAGGCCCCGTGATGAAGATCAACACCGTCAGCCCCGAGCGGTTCATCAAACGCGGCGGGCGGATTCCGGCGCCGATCCAGGCGCTTCGCAACTGATATGGCATATTTGCTGACCAACCGGCAGGCGCGGCAGTTTCTGCTCCTGAAACAGGGCTTGCTTGGCGCGTACCGGTTCCGCGGCAAACCTGGCGCGCTTCAATACGTGCGGCAGGCAGGCTGCATTCAGTTCGACCCTGTGGACGCCTGCGGGAAGAACGCCGAACTCACCCTCCAATCCCGCGTGCTGCATTTCACCAAACAAACGCTTGCCGATCTTTTATACAAAGACCGCGCGCTGTTTGATTATCCCGACAAAATGCTCTCGATCCTCCCGGTGGAGGACTGGCCGTATTTCCGGCGTTTCCGCGACGTTTCCCTCCATGAGGGCAAAAAGTTCCCGGATCTTTCCGCGCTGGAGGCCGAGGCGAAAACCTATATCGGGCAGCACGGCGCGGTATCCAGCGATGGCCTGCCCGTGGGCGGCAGCATTCACTGGCATTCGCATATCCACTGGAGCGGCAACTGGGAAGGCGATACCAACGCCGCCCGCGCGGTGCTGGAGCACCTCTACGCCACGGGTGAGCTGGTGATCCACCACAAGAAGGGCACGCGGAAGTTTTACGATCTGGCTGATCGGCACATTCCGCCGGACGTTTTATCCGCGCCCGATCCGCTGCCGGACGAGCGCGAGCACCAAAAATGGCGCGTGCTGCGCCGCATCGGCGCGGTGGGCATGCTGTGGAACCGCAATTCGGACGCGTTTCTGGGGATCTGGAACATGAAATCGGAGCAGCGGGAGCAGGTGTTTTCGGAACTGCTTGCCGAACATCGAATTCTGGAATTCCAGATCGAGGGCTTCAAGGACCCGCTGTATTGCCGCGCGGAAGACGAAGCGCTGCTGCAATCCGTGCTGCAGAATCAAAGCTATACGACG
>CAYRPW010000090.1:1539-3843 GCA_964426145.1 uncultured Oscillospiraceae bacterium | reverse complement strand
CCGCTGGACTGCATGCTGTGGGACCGCAAGCTCATCCGCGCGCTGTTTAATTTTGACTATACCTGGGAAATTTATACGCCGCCGTCCAAACGGCAGTATGGTTACTATACCCTGCCCGTGCTGTACGGCGAAGCCTTCGCGGGCCGTATCGAGGCGGTTGCGGAAACGAAGACAGGCATTCTGCACGTGAAAAACTTCTGGGTGGAAAACGGCGTCCGTAAAACGAAAGCGCTTGCGGCCGCCGTGGACAGGCGGCTCAAACGCTTTGCGGAGTTCAACGCATGCCCTGCGGTGGACGACCGCCGGTAAAACGCCGTCATTTCACCGCGTCCAGCCGGTCAAACCCTTCGCCGAGCACTTCGTTGGCGGCGGTGATAAACATAAACGCGCGCTCGTCCTCCATGCGGACGATGAACTTAAGCCGCGCCAGCTCCTGCGCCGAGATGATGCATAAAAGCACGGGCCGGTCCTCATTGCTGAAGCCGCCTTTGGCGTTGAATATCGTAATCCCGCGCTGCAGGGTTTCCAGCAGCTTTTGTTTAATCGCGTCCTGCTTCGTGCTGATGATATAGCAGGCTTTATGACGTTCGAAACCCTGCACCACCATATCCACGATGCGCGCCGACAGGAAGATGGTGATCAGCGCGTACAGCGCGGCCTTGGGCGTAATCAAAAACGCCGCCGCGATCACCACGCAGAAATCAATCATGAACAAGATAAAACCGACCGATAGATGCTGGATGTGCGCGTGGATCATCTTGGCAATCAAGTCGCTGCCGCCGGTGGTGGCGCTCCCGCGCAGGATCAGCCCCAGGCCCAGGCCCAGCAGCACGCCGCCGAACACGGAGCTCAGCAGCGTATCCGCCGGGAAGGCTTCCACGGGAAGCCAGTCGATAAACAGGGAAAAGAGGATCGTCGCAACCAGCGAGCGGAAAGCAAACACGCGGCCCAGCAGGCGGTAGCCCATCACGAACAGGGGGATGTTCATCACCAGCGCCGTAAGGCCGACGGGAAGGGAAAACAGGTAATGCAAAATGGTCGCGATGCCCGTTACGCCGCCGGGGGCGATATTGTGCGGCGTTAAGAACAGCGGATAGGCAAACGCGCCGATCACGCAGCCCACCGCAATCTGCAAATACGCAAGCAAGCGCTCCTTGCCGCGCACGGACAGTTTTCCTTTCATCGCTCATGCTCCTTTATAAGAGATCGAGCACAGTGTAGCACGGCGGGTGCGGCCTGTAAAGAACCCGCGCGGCGGCTTTACTTGAAGCCTGAAAACTGGTAGTATGAACGAAACGGTTCCATTTGCGGCAGGAGATAAAATTATGGTGATATCCGCGTTGGAAAAAGCGCTGCCTTCGGACAGGGAGGAACTCATATCCATCATCCGCAGCGCGACCCAAACCCTGAACCAAAACGGCATTCCCCAGTGGGACGACGTATATCCCAACACCGCGAACGTAGACGAAGACCTGCGAAACGGGCAGCTGTTCGTCGTGCGCGCGGAGGGGAAGATCGTGGGCATGGTCACGCTCAACCGTGAGTGCGATCCGGATTATCAAAACGGGGACTGGCGATACGCGGGCCCGGATTTCATGGTGGTACACCGGCTCATCGTATCGCCCGCCGTGCAGGGGCAGGGGGTCGGCGCGCAAATCATGCGGATGGCCGAAACGCTGCTCAACGGGCAGGGTGTGCGAAGCATCCGGCTGGACGCGTTCGCCCAAAACCCCCATTCCCTGCGGCTGTATGAAAAGCTGGGATACCGCATCGCGGGCGAGGCAGTGTGGCGCAAAGGGCGTTTCTACCTGATGGAGAAATGCATCGGGCCGCAGTGAGCTTCCCGCGGGCTGGCGGGTGAAGGAGGGTCGGGCAGGATGCGCGGACGGTTGTTTTGCGCGGTATGCGCGGTTTTGATCACACTGCTGCCGGGCTATCCGGCAGCGGGGGAGGAGTACCCTATGGCCCGGATCGACGTCAAACAGGAAGCCATCCCCGATACGGAAGCATTACAGTTCACGCGCGGGCTGAAAGCGGGCTGGAACCTCGGCAACACGTTCGATGCCGTGGACTGCGCCTGGCTTTCGGACGGGCTTTTGTATGAAATGGCATGGTCCGGCGCCATGACGCAGCCCCGGCTGTTCGACGCCCTGAAGGAAGCGGGGTTCGGCGCGGTGCGCATCCCCGTATCCTGGCATAATCACGTAAGCGGGGAAACCTTTACCATCGACCCGGCCTGGCTTGCCCGCGTTGAGGAGGTTGTCGGGGATGGATGGGCTAATCACGGTCATGGTTGCTCGTTGT
>CAYRPW010000090.1:0-1529 GCA_964426145.1 uncultured Oscillospiraceae bacterium | reverse complement strand
CATCCATCACGACGTGGATGCGGCTTATCTGTACCCCGACGACGCGCATCTGGACAGCTCCTTACGCTACGTAACCGCGATCTGGGGGCAGCTGGCGGAGGCGTTCCGCGAATATGGCGACGCGTTGATTTTCGAATCGATGAACGAGCCGCGCCTCAAAGGCACGGAGATCGAATGGTGGCTCAACCCCAGAAACGAAAAAAGCGCGGAAGCCGTCCGGTGCATCAACGCGCTTAACCAGGCGTTCGTGGACACGGTGCGGGCTTCCGGCGGCAACAACGCAACCCGGTATCTGCTGGTTCCGGGCTACGGAGCTTCGGCGGACGGCGCGCTGCACCAGGCGTTCGCATTGCCGGCGGACAGCACCGCGGATCGCCTCATCGTGTCGGTACATGCCTATACGCCCTATGCCTTCGCCCTGCAGGACGGCGCCCAGCCGGGCAGCCAAAGCACGTTCGACGTTGATAACGTAAAAGACCGCGCCGAGATCGACAGCCTGATGCGCAAGCTCTACGACCGGTTCATCGCAAACGGCGTTCCGGTCATCATCGGCGAATACGGCGCGCGCGATAAGGGCGGCAATCTCCGGGCCCGCGCCGCGTTTACGGCGTACTACGTCGCCGCCGCCTCGGCGCACGGCATCCCCTGCTTTTACTGGGACAATCACGCCTTCGCAGGCACGGGGGAGCCGTTCGGCCTCCTGAACAGAACCACGTTCACCTTCGCATATCCAGAAATTCTGGAAAGCATCATGGCGAATGCCTTTTGAATAGCATTTCACGGATTTGTCCTTGACGTTTATCAACATGGAATTGACAATTATCTCTCTTTGCCATACGATTTATACAAAGCGCGTTTCCGTTTTGAGAAATGATCGTATGCGAAGGAGAACCCGTTATGAAAAAAGCAATATCCCTGTTGTTTGCCCTGTTTGTGCTGCTGCCCGCGGCCGCCTTCGCCGCCGAACCGTTTGAAACGCAATCCTTCAGCGGAAACGGGCTTGTGGTTTTGGAAACCGCGGCATTGCCCCGGGGCCTGTATCGCATCTCCCTGTCCGAGGGGGAAAACGTAACCGTATCCTCGTATCAGGCGTCCGCAAACCCGCCGATGCAGACAATCGCAACGCTCACATGGCCTCTGGCCGCCGCGTTTGTGCAGGGCCCGGTAACGGCGGAATCCTTCATCGTGGAAACCGAAGGCGCATGGGCGCTTAGCATCTCCGCGCTCGCCGAAGGCGGGAGCATCGGCGCGGAAGGCGCGGGCTGCTTTATCGGCGATCTGTTTACCGTTTCCCAGGCAGATACCGGAGTTCTGCTCAGCGGCGATTTCGATCCGTCCCTGACGAGCGGTTATACCGCGCGCTCTTCGTTTTCCGTTACGCTGCATACGGTTGATCTGGACGGGAGCGTAACCGAAAAGGAACTTTTCGTCGGGATGATGTCCACCGGGGCGGAACCGTTCACGTTTGATTACCTGCTCCTGCCGAACGATACCGTATCCGGGTATTTCTGGGATATCCAGTGTGAACC
>CAYRPW010000089.1:0-7658 GCA_964426145.1 uncultured Oscillospiraceae bacterium | reverse complement strand
CCTTAAGAAGAAGATTCCTGGCGCGCAAGCGCGAGAGACCCCTTGAAGACTACAAGGTAGATAGGTCATCGGTGAAAGTGCAGTAATGCATGGAGCTTGTTGATACTAATGGTCGAACGCTTTGTTCATAGTATTTAGTCTTAAGACCAGCATAGGAAATGATCTCTCTCAACTTTTATCCTTCATATACGGTTGTCAGTGTGCAGCCTGCGGTAAGGCAACAGCCTCACCCCGGGGATGCACCCTGTACGAACCCGGATCCGGATGTTTCGTGTACACCCTCCCTTACAAACATCTCATCCGCGTTCACCCACGCCCCTGACACGGGCACTTCAATTAGTTCACCCTTTGCGGTGGCAATAGCCTGAGGGATCCACCTGTTCCCATACCGAACACAGAAGTTAAGCCTCAGCACGTCGATGGTACTTGGCTGGTAACGGCCCGGGAGAATAGATCGTCGCCGCATTCCAAAATAAGCCGCCTGTAGCAATACAGGCGGTTTCTTCTATATTAGCGTAAACAATCCGCGAAAGAATAATTCATGCTAGAACTTCATCTGATACCTGTAAAACTCATGCCCGTACATCCGCACCGTATCCAGCCTTTGGAATCCGTTCTTGTCGTACAGCGCGAGGGCGTGAGGATTCGCAACGTTTACGAGCATGCGGATGCCGTCGAACCCGCGGGCTTTCACCGCTGAGATCACACGTTGCAGCAAGAATGAACCGACTCCCCTGTTTTGCATGGATATGGAAACGGCCACACGCGCAAGCTCGCAGGGATGATCCATGTCCCATTGCAGCTCTTCCAGTTCGTCGTCCGGGCCGGCTGAAGCGGCGGCGATCAGCGCTCCCCGTTCATCTTTCAGAATATACAGCGAGCCGGTTTCCATATCCCGCGTAACCAGCGCTTCGTCGGGATAATATTCGTTCCAGGTGCAGCCGGGCGTCCCGATCAGGCTTTGATAAAGCGCAAACACCGCGGCTGCGTCGGTTTGCTGGGCGAGTGAAAATGTAAACCGCATGGATAAACCTCGTTTATAAATCAATCATACAAATTGTGCGCGGATATCGTACGGGAAACGGCTTGATATTGGGGCGGCTGGCGGCCATCAGCCGCGGCATACCGTATGCGCCTGTCAAGCAAAACGCAGGGCAACGGCGCTTGGAAGCGCAATCACCCTGCGAGTGTGTTTCTGCGTAGCCGAAATCACTCTTTCGCTTTTAACCGGGTGGGTTTGCGGACACGCTTCGGTTTGGGCGCGTCTTCCGCGGGCTTGTCGCCGGCGGGCTCTTCCGCCGTTTCCGCCTTCCCGGCAGATGCGGCCGTATCGGCAGCCGGCGGGGTGCATACGGGCGGCTGCGCCTCCGCGTCTTCCGCGCGGGGCTCCTCGCCCTCGACCTTTACCTTGGCGTATTTCTGCGCGCGCAGGAGGCTGAGCCGCTCGTCAATCTCGCTGATCTCCGTGAACATCGCGGAAAGCTCTTCGGGCAGTTTCACGCCGTTATGCCACAGTTCGAACGCCTGCAGGCTGAACTCGGTCAGCAGCTCGTGGCGGCGGGATTCCAGGTTGATCTCCGCCACGCGAAGCTTGGCGTTGCTGGCCAGGTGGGAAGCCGCGGAACCCATGGCCTGCATGATATTCAAGAAAGCGATCTTGATTTTGCTGGAGAAATTCGTCTTTGGCATGTATATCACTCCAAATTCTGCCGTCCGACACGTTGAGGGTTACGGTTACCTTTCGCTATCGGCCGGAAGATTCCTGCTGTCAGACGGCCGCCTCTGCCCGATGAACGAGAAGCGACGCGGGATGGCAGGTAAACTGCACCTGATCGGCGGCCACAATCTCGCCGTCCAGGTTCAGGTGCATGCCGGGCGCGTGCAGGGTGCAGCCCGTGGTGCGGTAATGCCTGGAAAACGCCTTGTTGATGATGGTGCCCTTCAAAAGCGCGGGAAGGTTCAGGAAAATCTTCCAGCGCGACAGCTTATCGATCACCAGAACGTCAAAAACGCCGTCGTCCACCTTGCTGCGCGGCATAATGCGGATGCCGCTGCCGAAATACTGGCCGTTCGCGATGGAAAAATGCGAACACACCTTGTCGATGGTTTCGCCTTCCGCGGTGGTGATGCGCATGGGGATGGGCTTAAACCTCGTCAGCGTTACGAAAATCCCATACAGGTACGGCAGCTTGCCGTGTACGTGCTCCTTGGCTTTCAGCATGTTTTCCAGCACCATCACGTCAAACCCGGTGCCGCAGATGTTGATGAAAAACCGTTCGTTCGCGCGGCCCGTGTCCACGCGGCGGGGTTTGTGCTGCAGCAGATAATACAGCGCGTCTTCCCAGAATTTGGGGATGCCCAGCGCCTTGGCAAAATCGTTGCCGTTGCCGGCCGGAACGATGCCCAGCGCCGTATCCGTGCCCACAAGTCCCGCGGCCACCTCGTTTACCGTACCGTCGCCGCCCACGGCGATCACCGTTGCGTCGCCCCGATTAGCCGCCTGCCGCGCAAGTTCCGTCGCGTGGCCTACACGTTCAGTCAACTGCAGCGTAAAACCAACGTTTAGTTTCTCCAGAAGCGCGCCTGCTTTTCCACCCACGGTGCTGGCGTAGCCGGCGCCGGAAACGGGGTTCACAATCATCGTTATCATACGGTATACCTCGGTTATTCTTTTGAGCTATCTTACTCTGTTTTGGAATGAATGTAAAGAATGGATTAACGGCAATGCCGCGTCCGATAAGGCTATGCGCTCGGTTTTACGCCTTCCTTACAAAGAAACAACTTGACGAAAGCTCCCGATTCGGCATACAATAAACGCACAGGATACAGAGCAGTGAAATTCCGCACAGCGCCCTTGGCAAAGAGGCACCAAGCGGCTTTCTTGTTATCCGTTGAATGAACAGGAAGGGAAACGACTGATGCTGTACAACGCGCCCTCCCAATCGGTCCGGGATACCTTCCATCAGGGTACCAACCGCCGCGCATATGAAATGCTCGGGGCACACCCCGTTATGGAGGGGGAAACCCGCAAATGGCATTTCTGCGTTTGGGCGCCTCACGCCGTGCGGGTCTGGCTGACCGGCAGTTTCAGCAACTGGGCGCCGGAGCGCTATCCCATGGTCAAGCAGCACGACGGCACCTGGGAGCTGCGTGTCCCCGAGGACGAGCTTACCCAAAACGCCCCGCAGGACGGCATCCCCCTGTATAAATACGCCATTCTGGGCGCGGACGGAACCCTGCGCATGAAGGCCGATCCCTGCGGCTTCCTGGCGGAACTCCGCCCCGGCACGGCTTCGCGCCTGTATGACCTCGGCGGCTATCCGTGGCAGGACCAGGTTTGGATGGAGAAGCGGTCCGTTTATAATCCCTACGTCAGCCCCGTCAATATTTACGAAGTGCACATCGGCTCCTGGCGGCGGCATGAGGACGGCAGCCTGCTTTCCTATATAGAACTTGCCGATCAGCTGATCCCTTATGTGCAGGAGATGGGGTATACGCATATCGAGCTGATGCCCGTGATGGAGCACCCGCTGGATATGTCGTGGGGGTATCAGGTGCTGGGCTTTTTTGCGGCAACGTCGCGCTACGGCACGCCCAAGCAATTGATGGTATTCATCGATCGCTGCCATCAGGCGGGCATCGGCGTGATTTTGGACTGGGTTCCCGCGCACTTCCCGCGGGACGAGGCCGGCCTGTTCCACCTGGACGGCACCCCGCTGTACAGCCATCCCGACCCCAAACGCGGGGAGATACAGCAGTGGGGTACGATGTTGTTTGATTTCGGGCGCGGCGAGGTATGCAGCTTTCTGCTGTCCAACGCGTGCTTCTGGCTGGAGTGGTTCCATGCCGACGGCCTGCGTGTGGACGCGGTCTCCGGTCTTCT
The DNA here is from genome assembly GCA_964426145.1 of uncultured Oscillospiraceae bacterium. Taxonomy (GTDB): domain Bacteria; phylum Bacillota; class Clostridia; order Christensenellales; family Aristaeellaceae; genus CAXXOK01. Next base: position 3,775 of record CAYRPW010000089.1, on the reverse strand, counting down.
GTATTATGATTTTTGCAAGGAGCAGGGGCAGTGGCTGCCAAACGATTACGGCGGACGCGAGAATATCGACGCCATCCGTTTCCTGCGCCGCCTGAACGAGACCGTGTACCACGATTTTTCCGGCGTGATGATGATTGCCGAAGAGGCCAGTTCCTACCCGATGATCACCGCGCCCACGTATCTGGGCGGGCTTGGGTTCGGGTTCAAGTGGAACATGGGCTGGATGAACGATATCCTGAGCTACCTGAAAAAGGACCCGATTCACCGCCGCTTCCACCACGACAAGCTGACGTTTTCGCTGTTCTACGCGTTTTCGGAAAATTATGTGCTGCCCTTTTCGCACGACGAAGTAGTGCACGGCAAGCACAGCATGCTGGATAAAAACCCGGGCGACCTGTGGCAGAAGTTTGCGGGGCTGCGCACGGTATACGCCTACACCATGGCGCACCCGGGCAAGAAACTCCTGTTCATGGGCGGGGAGTTCGGGCAGTTCATCGAGTGGAAGTACGACGACCAGCTGGACTGGTTTTTACTCCTGTATGACCGCCATCCCCAGGTGCAGGCCTGTGTGAAAGCGTTGAATCTTTTCTACCGCGGTACGCCCGCGCTGTACGAGGTGGAAGATTCCTGGGACGGTTTCCAGTGGATTACCGCCAGCGATACCGACAACAGCGTGCTTGCCTTCCTGCGCACGGACGGCAAGGGGAACTCCATCCTCTGCGTGGCGAATTTCACGCCGGTGTTTCATCCCATCTACCGCATCGGGCTGCCGCAGCCGGGCACGCTTTCAGAGGTTTTCAACACCGACCGCAGGGCGTTCGGCGGCAGCGACCAGTACAACGCTTTCCCGGTTCCGGCGGAGGAAGGGATGTTCAACAGTTTTCCGTATCACGCGGATCTATGCGTACCGCCGATGAGCTGCAGCTATTTCCGCTACGAAAAACTGAAAACCCCTGCGCAGGCGGAGGAAATACCCTCGGAAGAAACGCAGGTCCTGTTTGACAAAACACATACTGAAGGAGAGCGAACCGCATGAAAAAGAAGCGCTGTATCGCGATGCTGCTGGCCGGCGGGCAGGGCAGCCGGCTTGGAATTCTCACCGAGGATATGGCAAAACCGGCCATTCCCTACGGCGGCAAGTACCGGATTATCGATTTTCCGCTGTCCAACTGCACCAACAGCGGCATCGACGTCGTAGGCGTGCTGACCCAATACCAGCCGCTGGAGCTGAACTCCTATATCGGCAGCGGTTCCCCCTGGGATCTGGACCTTTCCTACGGCGGGATCTACGTGCTGCCGCCCTATGTGAAGGGCAAGCACGGCGAGTGGTATTCCGGCACGGCGAACGCGATTTACCAGAACATCGCGTTCATCCGTCAGTTTGATCCCGATCACGTGCTCATTCTTTCGGGCAATCACATTTATACCATGGATTATAACGCCATGCTCAATTATCATATCGAAAAAAACGCCGATGCCACCATCGCCGTGCGCGAGGTGCCCTGGGAAGAAGCGCCGCGTTTCGGCATCATGAACACGGACGCGGAAAACAGCATCTTTGAGTTCGAGGAAAAGCCGGCAAGCCCCAAAAACAACAAAGCCAGCATGGGCGTGTATATTTTCCGCTGGGACAAGCTTTTGAAATACCTCACCGAGGACGCGCAGGTGCAGGGTTCCAGCAACGATTTCGGCAAGAACATCATCCCCAACATGCTTGCCGATCAGCAGCGCATGTTCGCCTATGATTTCGAAGGCTACTGGAAGGACGTCGGTACCATCGAAAGCCTGTGGGTTGCCAATATGGACCTGCTGCAGATGCCCATGCCCATTGATCTGTACGATAAAAACTGGCGCGTGTACGGCCGCAATCCCGGCGAAACGCCGCATTTCATCGCCGCTGGGGCAACGGTGAAAAACTGCCTGGTGACCGAGGGCTGCGAGGTGTTCGGCGCGGTTTCGCACAGCGTGCTGTTTTCCGGCGTCACGGTGCTGGAAGGCGCGGTGGTGGAAGATTCCATCGTGATGCCCAACGCCGTCATCGAGCGCGGCGCCGTGGTGCGCCGTGCCATCATCGCGGAGAACGCCGTCGTGGGCGCCGGCGCAACGGTCGGCGAGAAGGACGGGGAAATCGCGGTGGTGGGGCACGCGGTGCAGGTGGAAAAGGGCGGTAAGATCAAGCCCGGGCAGCAGTACCGCGGGTAAGGCCCGGATGAACGGGAGAGGATGACGCATATGGCAATGAAGGACGTAATGGGCATTATCTATACCGGGGAAAGGGACAGCTACCTGCGGGAGCTGACCACCATGCGCGCCGTGGCCGCAGTGCCCGTGGCCGGCCGCTACCGCGTGATCGATTTTCTGGTCTCCAGCTTCGTCAACTCCGATATTCCCAACGTCGGCGTGATCATGCAGAAAAACTACCACAGCCTCATGGATCACCTGGGCAGCGGCAAGGAGTGGGATCTGCATGGCAAGAACGACGGCCTGTTTATCCTGCCGCCGTTTCTGACGTCCGACAATATCGGCGTATACCAGGGTTCGCTGGAAGCGCTGCACGCCAACCTCGGCTATATCCGCCGCAGCCGGCAGGATTACGTGCTGTTAACCAACAGCCTGATCGTTTTCAACGCCGATTTCCGCGATATGGTCAGAACCTACGAAAAATCCGGCGCGGACGTCTGTATGATGTACACCAAAAACCCGGAGATGCAGCGCATGGAGCACGGCATCTATCTGGATGTGGACGAGCAGGGTTTCGTGCTGGATATGGAGATCGACCCCACCAAACCGCGGTATGAAAACACGTCGCTGGAAGTGACGTTTTTAAAGAAAGACCTGCTGATGAACCTGATCGACCGGGGCGTGTCCCGCGGGTATCACGATCTGATGCGCAACGTGTTCCAGCGCATGATCCGCGACGCGGGCCTGCGCGTGGCCGGGTATGAATACAAACAGCCCTGCTACCGTATCGACAGCATCCAGAGCTATTTCCACTTCAACATGGAGGTCATCCGGCCGGAGATCCGCAACAGCCTGTTCTGCGACGCCCGCCCCGTGTACACCAAGCTGCGCGACGAGATGCCCGCCCGCTATCTGGATCACGCGGTGATGTCCAACTCCATCGTGGCGGACGGCTGCATCGTGGACGGAGAGGTGACCCACAGCGTGCTGTTCCGCGGGGTGAAAATCGGCAGAGGGGCGCGGGTGAAGAACTGCATCGTGATGCAGGACAGCGTCATCGAAGAGAACGTGGTGCTGGAAAACTGCATCCTGGACAAGCAGGCGATCATCAAAAAAGGCGGCAAGCTGATCGGGCCGCCGTCCTATCCCATCGTGATCTCGAAGAATATGACCATTTAGCGGTGTCCGCGTTCCCCTGGGGTTCCCGCGGTTTACCGGCCGCGGACACACGCGAGAAGGAGAATGTCTGATGAAAATTCTATTTGCTTCTAGCGAGTGCGTTCCGTTTATCAAAACCGGGGGTCTGGCGGATGTCGTGGGTTCGCTGGCCACGGTGCTTGCAAAAAACGGGCACGACGTGCGCGTGGTGCTGCCGATGTATACGGCCATCGAGTTTCAATGGCAGCAGAAAATGGAACAATTGCTGCACTTTGACGTGCAGCTTGGGTGGCGGCGGCAGTACTGCGGCGTTTTAACCCTTCAGTACGACGGGGTAACCTATTATTTCCTGGATAACAAGTATTATTTCGGCAGGCCGTACATCTACGGCCTTGGCGGCGACGAATACGAACGCTATTCCTATTTCTGCCGCGCC
>CAYRPW010000088.1:6727-7664 GCA_964426145.1 uncultured Oscillospiraceae bacterium | reverse complement strand
GGGCTATTTTCCCAAAGCCGTGTTCGAGGCGATTGCGGGCGCGGATATCGTGCTGCTGGAAAGCAATCACGATCCCGAAATGCTGCGCAACAATCCATCCTATCCCCAGCGCCTGAAAACCCGCATTCTCGGCCGCAAGGGCCATCTGAGCAACGAAGCGGGCGCGCAGGCCGCCGTGCAGCTTTTGCAAAGCGGAACGCGCCACCTGCTGCTTGGGCATTTAAGCCAGGAGAACAATACGCCGCATCTCGCCTATGAAACCGCGGCGGCCGCGCTGACGCAGGCGGGTGCGATGATCGAAACCGATGTGACGCTGCACGTGGCGGGCCGCTACGAAACAGGCTATCTGTACCGGATATAGGAGCGCCTATGGAATTTCGGGTTCTGGATGAATGTGTGGAGATTGAAGGCGCCGGCGTATTGCTGTTTGCCTCCCAGGAGGACAGCGAAAAACTTACGCAAGGCTGCGCCATACGCGATATCCGCGGCAATCTCCATACCGTGGACAGTATCAGCATACAGGAAGGCCTGGGATCCCTCTATTTGCGCACCGGCAGCGCCGCCTATTTTCAGCGGCTTTTCCGGGATATTTTTGTGGATGCAACGCTGTTTACCGCCGAATGTACGGAGGGCGGCGATTGATTACCGTCGTATGCGTGGGCAAGCTCCGCGAGAAATTCTATCAGGAAGCGCAGCAGGAGTACCTGAAGCGCCTGAGCACGCTGATGCCCTGTACGGTTACCGAAGTTGACGATGAGCCGGAGCCCAAACAGCTTTCCGGTGCGGCGATCGAACGGACGCTGAAAGCCGAAGGCGACCGTATTCTGCACAGAATTCCCGACGCAGCCTATGCGGTTGCGCTGTGCATAGACGCAAAGCAGCCCGCAAGCGAAGAGCTGGCGGGCAAGCTGAGCGATTTATTCCAAACCGGGAAAAG
>CAYRPW010000088.1:6450-6717 GCA_964426145.1 uncultured Oscillospiraceae bacterium | reverse complement strand
ATCGTGTTCGTGATCGGCGGCTCGCTTGGGCTGCATCCCGCCGTGCTTGGGCGCGCGCAGGAGCGCATGTCCATGAGCCGGCTGACGCTCCCCCATCCGCTGGCGCGGATCGTGCTGCTGGAGCAGCTGTACCGCGCGGCGAAGATCAACGCCGGCCAGCGGTACCACAAGTAAGTTTATTCCACGGTAACTTCAACGTTGACCGTGCTTTTCCGGGTTTCCGTTACGGGTATCATCTGCCCGGCGAAAGGTTTGCCGTCCACGACG
>CAYRPW010000088.1:1774-6440 GCA_964426145.1 uncultured Oscillospiraceae bacterium | reverse complement strand
AACCTTTCTTTTTTCGCCACCGCCGTTGTTGCGGATCACAATCTGGAAAACGCTGCCGCGGAATTCCCTGTGCACGGTGACTGTTTTCAGATGGGACGGCAGGCAGGGGTCAATCATCAGGCCGTCAAACTGCGGCTTAATCCCGAGGATCCCCTGTGCCGCCGCGAAAAAATTCCATGCCGCCGTGCCCGTTAACCAGCTGTTTCTGGCCTCGCCTGGCTTGAAGCTTTCCTTGCCGTTTACGGTCTGGCTATATACATAGGGTTCCGTGCGATGCAGCTTCTGGTCCTCGATATAGGCGGGCGCGGTGCGCCTGTATACGTCAAACGCGCGGTCTCCGTGCCCAAGTTCCGTTTCCGCGATCACGATCCACGGATTGTTATGGCAGAATACGGAGCCGTTTTCCTTATATCCCGGAGGATAGGAGCTGATTTCGCCCAGATTCAAATGGTACGACTGATACGCCGGCCAGTTCAGCACCACGCCGTATTCAAACAGCAGATGCCTGCGCACGGAATCAAGCGCTTTCTGCGCCATGCCGTTGTCTTTGCCGATCCCCGCCATCACGCACATGCCCTGCGGCTCGATATAGATTTTTCCTTCGTCACAAGAGGCCGAACCCACCTTATCGCCGTTGGCGTCATAAGCGCGCAGGAACCACTCGCCGTCCCAGCCCGCGGCTTCCACGGCCTGCGTCATTTTCTCCTTTTCCGCTTTTGCAAAGGCGGCTTCCGCATCGTCGCCGATGCGCGTGAACAGCTCGCTGTAGCCGTCCGCAACGCCGACGAACATACCCGCGATAAAGACGCTTTCCGCAATGCCCGTATCGTGGTTGGAGACCGTCTGGAAGCTCTCGCCCGGTTCCTGGGAATAGCAGTTGAGGTTCAGGCAGTCGTTCCAGTCCGCCCGGCCGATCAGCGGCAGGTTGTGGGGCCCGCGGTGCGTTGCGGTATAACGGAACGCGCGCCGCAGATGCTCTTTGAGCGGCGCCGCCAGAGATGCGTCGTTATTGAAATCCACCATCACGTCGAGAATTTCGAAATCGCCCGTCTCCTTCAGATACGCATCCACTGCGTAAATCAGCCAGAGGGGATCGTCGTTGAAGCCGTTGCCCGCATCCGCGTTGCCGCGCTTGGTGAGGGGCTGATACTGGTGGTAAGCGCTGCCGTCCGGAAGCTGCGTAGCCGCGATATCCAAAATACGTTCCCTGGCGCGCTCGGGGATCAGATGCACGAAGCCCAGCAGATCCTGGCTGCAATCGCGGAAGCCCATTCCGCGCCCGATGCCGCTTTCAAAGTAGCTGGCGGAGCGGCTCATGTTGAACGTCACCATGCACTGGTATTGGTTCCACAGGTTGATCTGCCGGTCGAACTTCTCGTCTCCGGACTGTATGGTAAAGTGGCTGAGCAGCTGTTCCCAGTACGCCTTGAGAGCAAAAAGCTTTTCGTCAAACTGGGCCGGGGTTTGGAACTCCTGAAGCAGCGCATGCGCGTCCGTTTTGTTGATGACGCCGGGCGCATCGAATTTCCTGTCCCTGGGGCTGTCGCAATAGCCGAGAACGAACACAAAACTCATGCTTTTCCCGGGTTTCAGCGTCCGCCGGATGGCATGGCTGCCGATGGGCGCCCAGCCGTGGGCAACGCTGTTGCGGGGTTTGTTCTCCAATACGGCCTGCGGCTTTCCGAAACCGTTATAGAGGCCCATGAAGGATTCACGGTCGGTATCGAACCCGTCCACCGCGGTATTGACGGCAAAAACCGCATAATGGTCGCGCCGTTCGCGATATTCGGACTTGTGATAGATCACCGCGCCTCCGTTTTCCAGCTCCATTTCCGCCAAAGCGTAGTTGCGCTGGAAATTCGTACTGTCATCCAGCGCATTCCACAGGCAGAACTCCACGAAACTGAACAGGCTGATTTCCTTTTCCGCCGCCGTTTCGTTTGTCAGCGTCAGTTTGGTTACCTCCGCGCGGAAACCGCGCGGAACCATGGCGCATTGTTCGGCTTTCAAGCCGTTTTTGCCGGCCGTAATCACCGTGTAACCCATACCGTGGCGGCATTCGTAGGAATCCAGCTCTGTTTGGCAGGGCTGCCAGCCGGGGTTCCACACGGTTTCGCCGTCGCGCAGATAGAAGTACTTGCCCCCGCCGTCCGTGGGCACGTTATTATAGCGATACCGGGTCAGCCGCAGCATACGGGCGTCCTTATAGAACGAATACCCGCCGGACGTATTGCTCATCAACGAAAAGAACGCTTCGCTCCCCAGATAATTGATCCAGGGGTACGGCGTCTGCGGGCTGGTAATGACGTATTCCCGGTTCAGATCATCGAAATGACCATAGTTCTGCATACGAACTCTCCCATTACTAAAACGTTTATTCCCTGCCCAATAGCATACGTTTTTTTCCGAATTTTTGCAACAGCAAGTTTCTGCATGCCGCAAAACTTGCTAACCGCCGCCTGTCCATGGTAAAATGAACAGCAGATTTTTCACACGGATAGGGAGAATATTCTTCATGAAAGTTGTCTTGATCGGCGCAGGCCCGGCAGGGCTCACCGCCGCGTATGAATTACTGGTGCGGCATCAGGGGTACGACGTCGTTATTTTGGAAAAATCCGATGCGATCGGCGGTATCAGCAAAACGGTGTGCCATCACGGCAACCGTATGGATATCGGCGGTCACCGCTTTTTTTCCAAAGACCAGCGCGTGATGGACTGGTGGCAAAACGTGATGCCGCTGCAAGGCGCTCCGGCTCTGGATGATCTGCTGCTGCACCGCGACGTGCCTCTGGCAGACGGCGGCCCCGACCCGCAGCGGGAAGACCGCGTGATGCTGCTGCGCAACCGCGTAAGCCGCATCTACTATCAGGGCCATTTTTTCGATTACCCCGTGAGTTTGAAATGGAAAACGCTCAAGGCAATGGGGCTTGTCACCACCTTGCAGGTGGGTTTCAGCTATCTGCATTCTGTGTTTCATAAGCTGCCGGAAACATCTCTGGAGAATTTCTACATCAACTCGTTCGGGCGCAAGCTTTACTCCATGTTTTTTGAAACATACACCGAAAAGCTTTGGGGACGGCACCCCAGGGCGATTTCCGCGGAGTGGGGCGCGCAGCGAACCAAGGGGCTCAGCATCCTGGGCGTGCTGCAGGATATGTTCAGACGGATTTTCCAAAGCAAGCAAAAACGGCAGCTGGCCGTGCAAACGTCCCTGATCGAGGAGTTCCGCTACCCCAAGTTCGGCCCCGGCCAGCTTTGGGAAACGGTTGCCGACGATATCAGGCGCCTTGGCGCCGAGTTGCGTTTCAGCTGCGACGTTACGGAAATAGAAACCGACGGAAGCAGAATAACTGCCGTTCATTATACGGAGAGCGGGCAGGACGTACGGGTGGAAGGCGACGCGTTTTTCTCCTCCATGCCGATCCGCGATCTGATGCAGGGACTTATCAGCGCGCCCGTGGAAATGAAAACCATGGCAGACCGGCTTCCCTACCGTGATTTTGTAACGGTCGGGCTGCTGGTGAACCGTTTGAACCTGAAAAACGAAACGCCGCTGAAAACATTAGGTAACATTATCCCCGATTGCTGGATCTACGTGCAGGACCGCGAAGTGAAGCTGGGGCGCGTTCAGATCTTCAACAACTGGTCGCCGTATATGGTGGCGGATCCCGAGCATACGGTTTGGGTTGGGCTGGAATACTTCTGCACCGAGGGCGACGAATTTTGGAGCATGGGTGAAGAAGAGTGCATCGCGCTGGCAACGGACGAACTGATCCGCATCGGCATGCTGATCCGGCATACTTCGACGGATACGAACACATGGGGCGGATCATCGAGTTCCTTGACGGATATGAAAACCTTTACTGCGTGGGGCGAAACGGCCAGCACCGTTATAACAACATGGACCATTCCATGGCGACCGCCTTCGAAGCCGTGCAAAACCTGACCACAGGGCGAACTGACAAACGCAATATCTGGAGCGTGAACACGGAGCAGGAGTATCACGAGGAGAAGTAAGGAACATAGAAACGAGCCTCTCGGCTGCATGAGAGGCTCGTTTTGTTTTTATAACCTTATTTAGAAAGCTGCCAGAAGTTTCACTCCTGACAAAGCCCTTCCCCTGCCCTGCGATAGGTTCTGCCACATGCGCCGCACTGCAAACCGCTGAGCTTTACGCCGCAGGCGCATACGAAACCGCTCAGCCGGGCGGGCACGCCGAGCATCAGGGCGTGATCCGGCACGTCGGTCGTTACAACCGCGCCCGCGCCGATCATGGCGTTTCTGCCGATGGTATGCCCGCAGACGATGGTCGTGTTCGCGCCGATGGATGCGCCGTCCATCACCAGCGTTTTCACGAAATGCGCCGGACCTTTGGGGTAGAGCGCGCGGGGGGTGAGATCGTTGGTGAACACGCAGCTCGGCCCGCAGAACACGCCGTTGCCGAGCGTTACGCCCTGATACACGCTTACGTTGTTTTGCAGCTTGCAGTCGTCGCCGATGACCACGTTCGAACCCACGTACACGTTCTGCGCCAGCGTACAGCGCTTGCCGATGCGCGCGCCGTTTTGCACATGGGTGAAATGCCAGATTTTCGTACCTTCGCCGATCTCCGCGTCCTCATCGACGACAGCCGCGTAGTGGCGCTGGGTATCCTGGAAGCGGAACA
>CAYRPW010000088.1:0-1764 GCA_964426145.1 uncultured Oscillospiraceae bacterium | reverse complement strand
TCATCGACGACAGCCGTCGGATGGATGTTCACTTGGAAAACCTCCCGGTAAAGTCCAGGGTGGAGCAATCCTGCAGCGGCAGCTTGACCGGCCTGTGTTCCGCCGCGCTGCGATAGATGGCCAGCACCAGTTCGAGTGTTTTATAGCCCTCCGTCGCATTCACGTAGGGCTCCCTGTCGTCGCGGACGGCCCGCACCATATCCGCATACAGCGGCGTATGGCCGAAACCGTAAACGTTGGGCGGGTTTTCCCGAAACTCCATCTTGATCGTGGCGGGGTCGCCGCGCCGGTCCCGGAACTCCCATTCCTCGATGATGTTCACGCTCTTGCCGCCGGCCTTCACCGTGCCGTTTTCGCCGAACAGATACAGCGTTTCCTCCAAATTCTGGGGATACACGTTCGTCGTTCCCTCGATCAGCCCATACGCGCCGCTGGTAAAGCGCACCAGCGCCATGCCGATATCCTCGGCTTCAATGTAGGGATGCTCCAGATTGTCGGTATACGCCATCACCTCGTCCACTTCGCCGCCCATCATCCAGCGAAGCAGGTCGATGTTGTGGATGCACTGGTTCATCAGCGCGCCGCCGTCCTGCGCCCAGGTGCCGCGCCACAGCGCCTGGTCGTAATAGCTTTTCCCGCGGTTCCAGCGGATATGCGCCGCGCCGTGCAGCATGCGCCCGAAACGGCCTTCCTCCACCGCGGAGCGGATTTTCCGGATCGACTTATTAAAGCGGTTCTGGTGGCAGGCGCACAGTTTCACCCCGTGCGCTTTGGCGGCTTCGATTAGCGCCCGCGTGTCCGCAAGGCTCAGCGCGATGGGTTTTTCGATGATCACGTTCGCGCCCGCTTCCAGACAGCGGATGCCGACGTTTGCGTGTTCCCCGCTTTCGGTGGCCACCGCAACCAGATCCGGCTTCATTTCCGAAAGCATCTGCCGGTAATCCGTAAACCGTTTGATCTCTGATCGCTGCGCCTCCGGCACGGGGCGGAGCACGTCTTCCATGCGCTCGGGAACCAGGTCGCACACCGCAACGACGGTCAGCGCTTCCGCGTTATTGACGGCGGCGGCGATATGGTTTGGCGCGATGCGGCCGCAGCCGATCAGCGCATAGCGGAGTTTATCTGTCATGAGCCGGCCGGCCTCCTACAGCAGTTCTATTTGATCGCGGTTTTTGATATCCTTCATGGCGTTTTTCGTGTCAAACACCAACTTCGCGTGTTTTGCCACGAGGGCGTAATCCACCGTCGTATGCGCCGTGGTGACGATCACCAGATCCTGCCGTTCCAGGCTCTCCGCGGTCAGCGCCGCGATGCTTGCCTTTTGCAGGCCGTTGTGCGCGAAGCTCTTCACGTACGGATCATAATAGCTCACGTCCGCCCCGTACACGATCAGCCGCTCCATCACGCGGATTGCGGGGCTCTCACGGTAATCGTCGATATCCTGTTTGTACGCGACGCCCAGCAGCAGCACCTTGGCGCCGTTTAATGATTTACGATGCCGGTTCAACAGCTTCATTGCCCGCTGCGTGCAGTATTCGGGCATCTGATCGTTGATGATCATGCTGGCTTCGATCATCGAGGTATGAAAGCCGAACTCGCGGGCCTTCCAGCTTAAATAGTAAGGATCCAGCGGAATACAGTGCCCGCCCAGCCCCGGGCCGGGATAAAAGGCCTGAAAGCCGTAGGGTTTGCTCTTGGCGGCTTCGATCACTTCCCAGATGTTGATGTTCATCCGCTCGCAGAGGATGGCAAGCTCGTTGATCA
>CAYRPW010000087.1:0-7698 GCA_964426145.1 uncultured Oscillospiraceae bacterium | reverse complement strand
TGACTGGGACTTCGTCCAGACCTATATGCCCCTGACCGCCGAGTCGCAGGCTGCGTCCTCGTGGAAAGAAGCCGAATACGAAGGCCTCTACTACTGCGTGCCGCGCGACGACACCTCCATCTCCTGGACCGGCGTGCTTACCCGGCAGTCGCTTCTGGATAAGTACGGCATGACCGCCGACGAGATTGACAACTATGACTCGCTGATCGAATACTACTATGCGATCGCCGACGGCGAAAAAGACACGGGCGTTTACGCGTTCAACCCCCAGGGTTCCTACCCGCTGGACGGCACCTGGTACACCAACCGGTATCACTACATGGACGTCAACGCCGGCGCAGCCACGTGGATGGCCTGGAAATACGATACCGGCAAGGCGTTCGATGTTGCCGACCTGCAATGGTACTTCGACACCGAAGACTACCTGAGCTTCGCGCTGCAGATGGCGGATTTCTACAAACGCGGCGTGTTCCCCTCGAGCGTGATTTCCAACAATACCATGCTTGACGACAACTTCCAGGCCGGAACCTCCGCCACGCAGTACGCATGGCCGCCGGGATTCAAGAGCTGGCAGGACCGCATCACCGACGACACCATCGCCTACATGAACCCCTTCTGGGATGACGCGACCGTCACCCGCCGCGGCAACTACATGGGCTACGGCGCATGCTTCCCGGTAGCCTCCAAGAAAATGGAGCGCGCCGCCGTTGCGTTGGACTGCATGAAGAACGATCCCGAAGTGAACCGTCTGCTGGTCAGCGGTTTCGAAGGCCGTCACTACGTTCTGGACGAAGCCACCAACACCTACGCTCTGGGCCCGGAAGCCGCGGATTACGGCTGGGGCAGCTGGTGCTACCTCCTCCAGCACGACGAAGATCCGCAGCCGCAGCTCTCCGAAGAGATGCAGGCGTTCCAGGATCTGTACAAGTCCAAGGAAGTGCCCGCGGAAACCTTCCCCGTCAACGGCTTTGTGTACGACAGCTCCAAGTATGATGCCGAGCTTGCCGTCATCTCCTCCCTGATCACCGAGTATCGCTTCTCCTTCTGCTTTGGTATCTTCGGTGACGAGACCGAGGCGAAGTACAACGAGTTTATCAGCCAGTGCAAAGCGATCGGCCTGGACGATATCGTACAGGATTTCCGCGACCAGCTGGCCGCATTCATCGCGAAATGACCCCCTTTTCCCGGCTTGAACGCGTGATGCCGGAAGCCGTGGACATCCCCTCGCGGGATGTCCACGCGCTTATGGATGCGCTGGAAGCGTCGGGTTCGGAACTGCACGGCATGATGGTGCTGCGCCACGGCAAGATCGCTGCCGAGGGCTGGTGGGCGCCGTATGCCCCGGGCCAGGTGCATGGCAGCCAATCCCTTTCCAAAACCATGACCGGTTCCGCGTTCGGGGTGGCGATGCGGGAAGGCCTCGTGAATCTGGATACGCTGCTTACGGATATTTTTCCCGAGTTCGCACCGCTGTGCGCAGGCAAACCGTACTGGAACGAGCTGCGGATGCGGCAGCTGACCACCATGGCCGCCGGGATGGAAAAACAACCCGCGATTGACAAAGCAAATTGGATAGAAAAATTCTTCACCATGGACATCGTCCATCAACCCGGCACCGCTTTTTATTACAACAGCGCCGCCTGTTCCATGGTCGGCGCCTGCATCCGGCGGCTGACCGGCCTGGGCTTGCGGGAATACCTGCGGGAGCGCCTGCTTGCGCCTATCGGCATCGATGCGGACCGCCTGAAGTGGCACTGCCATCCCGACGGCATGGAAAACGGCAGCGGCGGTTTGATTTCCACCACCGAGGATAACGCGCGCCTCATGGAGCTTTACCGCCGGGGCGGGCAATGGAACGGCGTGCAGCTGCTTGCGCCCGCCTGGGTGGAGTTTGCCCTGCAAACGCAAAACGACCATCTGGAACCGCCGGTTTCGTACGGCGGCATGCTGTGGAAACGCTCCGAGTGCTTCATGGCGGACGGCGCGATGGGCCAGTGGGCGATGCTCTTCCCCGAAAAGGACCTGGTCGCATCCTTAAACCAGACTATTTCGAACGGGAAGCAAAGCGACGCGGTGATGGAAGCCGTGTTCGCGTTCGCGCGTTCCCTGCCGGATACGGCGCCAGAGGCAGACTCCCAAGCTGCCGGCTTGCTTTCCCGGCGCCTTGGCGGGCTTTGCATCCCGGCTCCCGCATATGCGGAAAACCCCGCCCTGCTGCAAAAGCTCCACCAGGCGCGGTACCGGCTTACGCAAGGCGTCGTCCATTTCTTCGCCGATGATCTTCTGATTTTCAACCCGTCCTATGCCATGCAGGTCCTGGGCTTCGGCTTTGAAGCGCTGGACGGCAACCTGCTGCTAACGGTGGAAACGCAGGACGCTGCGTTTCGCTGCCCCGTCGGGCTGAAGGGGCAGCGGCTGACGACCACCCAGCTCAACCGCAACGTCGCCTGCACCGTTTCGCTCAGCGGCGCGATGCCCGATCACGACACCCTGAACCTCGAAATCCGCTGGCTGGAAAGCTGCCGCGTGCAGAGGCTTTCCTTCCGCTTTACGCAGGAAGGCGCGCAGGTGATTTCCTCCCGGGACAAGGTCGGCGGGTTTGATATTGCGGATGAGGAAGCCATCCTTTTAAAACAAGGAGGTACATATGCCTAAGAAGTTGCACGGACGGCTGATGCAGGACGTCCGGGTTCTCTATAACGTGCCCTGTACGCTGCGCGACGGCACGGTGCTCTATGCCGACGTATACCGCCCCAACGACGAGGCGCGGTATCCGGCGATCGTCAACCGCACCCCGTATTTAAAGGACAATCTGGGCCCCGTGATCGGCTATATGCACGCGCTTGAGTTTGCCGCGGCCGGGTACAACGTGGTTTTCCAGGACGTCCGGGGCACCGGCCACAGCGAAGGCATCTGCGATCCGGCCGGCCATCAGGATGAGGACGGGTATGATACCGTGGAGGCCGTTGCCGCCATGCCCTGGTGTGACGGGCAGGTGGGGATGATCGGGGAATCCTACCACGGGTTTTCGCAGCTTGCCTGCGCGCGTTCTAACCCGCCGCACTTGAAGGGCATCTGCCCGTTCCAGACTTCGTGGACGAAATTCCCCGCCATTTACGATTTCGGCGTGTTTTCGCCCGTGCTTTTCGGCTGGATCTACGGCCGGTGCTTTGACCGGGAGATGTATTTCCCCGGCCAGTATCCCAGGGAAGCGCTCGAGCAGATGTCGTACTTCGGCGCGCGCGGGGAGGAGCAAGCCGCCTGGCTGCCGCTTAAAGACATGCCCGCCGCGAAGATCGACGGCGTGCCGGAGCTTCAATTCCAGCGCGACCTGCTGGAGCATATCGACGATCCCGCCTATCTTGCGACCATCGGTCGCGTGGAAGGCTTCGAACAGGTGACCGTGCCCCCGCTCTGCCTGACGGGCTGGAACGATTTCCTGCGCGACAAAACGATTTACAACTTCATGGAGTTCCAGAAACGCGGCGGCAGCGAGGCATGCCGCAAAGGCGCCAGGCTGATCGTCGGCCCCTGGCTGCACGGCGACCGGCTGGACCGCGTCATCGAGGGGATCGATTTCGGGCCGGAAGCCTCCGGTGACTCGATCGACATCGTGGGCAAGCTCATCCAGTGGTACGATCTGTGGACGAAGGGCAAAACCGGCCCGTTCATGGAAAGCAAGCCGGTGCTGTTGTTCATCATGGGAAAGAACACCTGGCGCGAGGAGAGCGAATGGCCGCTGAAGCGCACGCAGTATACGCCCTGGTATTTCCACAGCGGCGGCCATGCCAATACCCTCACCGGAGACGGAACGCTTACGCCCGCGCTTCCCGCGGCCGAACCCGCCGATGCGTACGATTACGATCCGATGCACCCGTGCCCGAGCAGCACGGGAGACCCCACCCGCTGGATGACGCAGGACCAGCGTCCCAACGAACGCCGCGCCGACGTGCTGGTGTACACTACCCCTCCGTTTGCCGAGGATACGGAGCTGACCGGCCCGATCCGGGTGGAGCTGCACGCATCGTCCAGCGCCGTGGATACGGATTTCGTGGCCAAGGTGAGCCTCGTGCTTGCGGAGGGTACCGTACGCCCGCTGGGCATGAAGCTGGTGCGCGCCCGCTACCGTTACGGCATTACCCCGCAGCTGCTGACGCCCGGGGAAATCGTCCGCTATACCATCGAAGCCGCCAACACCGCGCTGCTGGTGCAAAAGGGCCAGGCCATCCGCGTGGATATCACCAGTAGCCTCTTTCCCGATGCGGACCGCAATATGAACACCGGCGGCCGCGTAGGGTACGAAACCGGGGGCATCATTGCGCACCAGCGCATCTACCACGACAGCGAACATCCCTCGTGCGTGATCCTCCCCGTCATTCCCCGCACCTGATGATTGCCGCTTAGAAAGGCTCCTTATGGCGACGCTGCATTTTACCTTTCCCTCCAAATTGCTGCGCTCGCAGGCCGAAATCCGCGCAGCCATCCCCGATACGGGGGATGACTGCGCGGTATTGTGGGTGCTGCACGGCGCGAATTCGGATTGCAACGAATGGTTTGACCAATCCTCCGTCGCCCGCCTTGCCGCCGCGCGCGGCCTGGCCGTGGTGAGCACGTCGATCTTCAACGGCTTCGGCGTGAACATGGCGCACGGCGCGCCGTATGCCGATTACCTGCAGGACGAGTGGATTCCCGCCGTCCGCGCGCTGCTGCCCTGCCTGAGCACGAACCGGGAGAAAAACCACGTCGCCGGGGCCTCCATGGGCGGCTTCGCGGCGTTCCGGCTGGCGCTGAACCGGCCCGGGCTTTTCGCCAGCGCCGCGGCGTTCGCGGGCTCCATCGGCATGCCGATGATCTTTGAGCGCTTCGAACGCGGAATACAGCCCGGCCACGACGATTTTTACCATGCGTTCGGCAGCTATCAAAACCTGGTGGGAAACGATAACGACGTCATCTGGCTTGCGAAACGCCGGGTGATGGAGAAAACCGCGCCGCGCTTTTTCATGTTCTGCGGCACGGAGGATTTCGGCTACGCGTTAAACCTCATCGCGCGCGACGACCTGCGCAAGGCGGGCGCGGACGTCACCTTTCTGGAAGCCCCCGGCGAGCATAATTTCGCGTGCTGGGATCCGCAGCTTCCGGCGTACCTGCACTGGCTTATGGGAGGCAACGCATGATTGTGATCGAAACCCGGGCGCACCTGCGGGAACTGGGGATTGCCGTCGGCTTCCATGCCGCCCTGCCGGACGCCGCCTGCGCCGGCAAGGCGCAATTTCCGTATGTCCTCTGCCTGCATGACGACGGCCAGAACGGCGAAAAATTGCTGCAAAGCCTGCGCTGCGCTTCCGCGGTGGACGCGGCGAACGTCGCCCTGCTGCTGCCGGACGGGCAAAACGGCTGTTTTCTCAATATGGCGCACGGCCCGAAGTGGGAAACCTATCTCCTGCGCGGGCTGCTGCCTTTTGCCGAGCGCACCTTTCCCCTGCGGGCAAAGCCCGGATTGCTGGGGGTGGGCACGGGCGGCTGGGCCGCCGCGCGGCTGGCCGCGCAGGCGCCGGAGCGCTTCGCCGCCTCGGTTGCCGCCGATGCGTGGGAAGATCTGCCCGAACGTTACAAGGCGGGAGAGCTTGCGGGCAGGCCGGATCTGGAAGCGGCGTTCGGCGATCCCCAAACGATGCCCCCGTTTATCCTGAGCGCGCAAACGCGGCGGTTTTCCGGCGCGGAGGCAGCGCTTGCGGCAATACTCACAATAGATTGGAGCGCCACCGCATGAAACAGCAGCGCGTCTTTACCCGTAACTTTGTGCTGGTGTTTGTCGCGGCCGGGCTGATCCGCATCTGTTACCAAATCCAAAACACCGTCACCCCGCTGTATGCCCAAAGCCTGGGCTTTTCCAACACCTCCATCGGGCTTTTGGTGACGGCGGTCACCGTGGCGTCGCTCGCGCTGCGCCCGTTTCTGGGCGGCTGGCTGGACCGGTACGGCCGGTTGTGGATCGGGCTTTTGGGAACGGCGGTGTTCACCTTCGCCACGCTTTGGAACGGCTATGCCGCCGCCATCGGGCTTTTGATCGTCATCAAGGCGCTGCAGGGCGTCGGCTTTTCGGCCCACACCACGGCGGTCAACACCATGGCGGCCGACGTGCTTCCGGAGGAACGGATGTCCGAAGGGATCGGCTACATGGGGCTGACAAGCTCCGTATCCCTTGCGGTCGCGCCCGCCATCGCGCTGAGCCTCGTGGGCGGCGGGCAGTATAGCGCCGCCTACAACGCGGCGTTTGCGGCGGGCGTGTTGGCGCTGCTTGCCATCGGCCTATTCCGCGGCACGCCCAAAGCGGCGGTGAAAAAGACCGACCTGCCCAAACCTACGGGCGTTTCGCGCTTTTTTGAGCCCGCGGCCTTCAAACCCGCCGCGGTCATGCTGCTGCTTGGGTTTTGCGCCGCGGCGCCGGTTACGTTTTTGTCCATCTTTACGCTGGGGCGCGGCTTTACCACCGATCAGATCAGCCTGTACTTCACCATCAACGCCGTTGCGCTTGCGGCGGCGCGCCTGTTCGGCGCGCGCGTTGCCCGAAAGATTTCCGTCAACCGCGCCGTACTGATCGCAACGGTGCTTAACGCCGTCTCGTTCCTGCTGATCGCCGTATCCGTCGAATGCTGGACTCTGTGGCTTGCCGCGGCGCTGTACGGCCTTGGATACGGCACCATCTATCCCCTGCTCAACGGCCTCGCCATCACCGCGTCCCCGCCGCACCGGCGCGGCACCGCCATGGCTACCTTTTTAACGGCGATGGATATCGGCATCGGCTTCGGGGCGAGCGTCTGGGGCATTCTGGTGGATCTGGCGGGCATCGACGCCGTGTTTCCGCTGTGCGCGGGCGTATCGGCCATCGCGTATATCCTGTTTCGGATGCTGAAAATGAACTGGAATAAGGAGCTGAAAGCATGAGTTATGATTTGATCCGCGGGGTTTGCACGCCGGAAGCCGTTGGTCTCAAAAGCGCGGACGTACTAGCCTGCCTTACGGCGCTGGACGCGAGCGAAAACGAAATCCACGGCTTCGTCGCGGCGCGGCACGGCAAGGTGTTTGCGGAAACCTATCTGGCGCCGTTCGGCGCGGATTTGCCCCACACCTGCCATTCGCTGGGGAAAAGCTATACCTGTACGGCGGTGGGCGTTGCCTGCACGCAAGGGCTCTTAAGCCCCGACGACCTGGTTACCGATGTGTTTAGGGAAGAAATCGTGCAGTTTGGCATAACGCCGGACGAGAACATGCGCGCCATGAAACTCCGCCATCTGATGAGCATGAGCTGCGGCATGGAACGCATGCCGGACATGAACGAGCACTGGGAAGAGAACTTCCTGCGCAGCCCTGTGAAGTATGCGCCGGGCACGCAATTTTACTATAATTCCGTGGGCAGCTGCATGCTGGGCGCTGCGGTGGAAAAAGCCACGGGGCTTGCGCTGGACGCGTATCTGCGCGAAACCGTGCTTGCGCCCATCGGCATCGGGGCGGACGAATTTGTTTGGCGGCGGTTTGGCAACGGCCGGCTGGCGGAACCGGGCATTTCCGCAACCACGCGCGCCAATCTGCGGCTCGGCCTTTTCTATCTGGCGGGCGGAGAAGCAAACGGCCAGCGCATCGTAGCGGAACAATGGATGCGGGAAGCCGTCGGCAAGCAGATCGAAACGGCTTTGCAGC
>CAYRPW010000086.1:0-7708 GCA_964426145.1 uncultured Oscillospiraceae bacterium | reverse complement strand
AATGCCAACCGCCGCCGAGAACCCGACGCCCAGAACGATGGCCGGATAGGATATCGTAAACGTTGTACCCATCACCTGGCATAGGATGGCGGATAATGCGATGCCCAGAATGATGCCGGCAACGCCGCCGATCATCGAAAGCAGAAACGCTTCGATCAGGAACTGAATTTGAATTTGGCCGGGTTTCGCGCCGATCGCCTTTTTCATGCCGATTTCCATGGTGCGCTCCGTTACGCTGGTCAGCATCATGTTCATGATGCCGATGCCGCCGACCACCAGCGAGATGGACGCGATACCCGACAGCAGCGCGCTCATCATGGAAAGCATGGTATCCATGATCTCCTTGATCGATTCCATCGACGTTATGGCATAGGTATCGTCCTCAAAGCTGAAGAGCGCGTCGAAGTAATCGCCGAGTTTCGTTTCCATGGCGTCGGTATCCGCCTGGCCCAGCTCGTTGAGATACAGCGTGATGGACGTTACATACAGGGCGGAGTTCATTTTCAGCACCGTCGTATAGGGAGCGATGATATCGGCGCTGCCCGAAAGCATATCGCTGATCGATTCGTCCATATCCTCTGAGAGAACCCCGACCACCGTAAAGCTCAGGTCGTTGATGTACAGGGTTTCGTTGAGCGGATCGACGCCGTAGAAGAACGTATCCACCATCTCCTGCGAGATCACGCATACGCGGGAGCTTGCGTCGATATCCAGCGGCGTAATGGCCCGTCCCCGCGCAAGCGCGTCCTCGGTACTGGTGAAGAAGTAGGAATTGCGGCCGGCTATGGAGATGTCCTCTTCGTAGACGTCTCCGCGCGCGACCACCCCGGTGGCGGTAACGCTTGTGATCAGGCCGTCCACTTCGTCAAACTGGGTGATTTCCGCCATATTCTCGGCGGTCAGTCCGGCTTGCAGATCGGTGCCCGTGATCGTGATGCTCATCGTATCCGCACCCATGGAGGTAAACGAATCCGACAGCGAGTTGCTGACGCCCGATACCGTGGTGATCAGCGCGATGACCGCGGTTACGCCGATCAGCACGCCCAGAATGGTGAGGAACGAGCGCAGCCGGTTATGCATGATGTTGGAGATCGACATCTTCACGCTTTCCGTGAACATGTAAACCATGCCCATCAAATGCTGGAAGACTTTCATTGCGCCGTCACCTCTCCTTCCGACAGCCTGCCGTCGATGATATTCACGGTGCGGTTTGCGTTCCTTGCCACATGCAGGTCGTGCGTGATCATAATGATCGTCCGGCCGTCCCGGTGCAGCTCGGCAAACAGGTTCATAATCTGCTGGCCCGTCGTCTGGTCCAGCGCGCCGGTAGGCTCGTCGGCAAGCAGCAGCGACGGATCCGTCACCAGCGCGCGGGCGATGGCGACGCGCTGCTGCTGGCCGCCCGAAAGCATGTTGGGATAGTGGTGCATGCGGTTTTCCAGCCCCACCTTTGCAAGCATTTCCTTGGCAAGCCGTGAGCGTTTACCGGGCCGTACGCCCGCATACAGAAGCGGAAGTTCCACGTTCTTAAGCGCATCCAGCTTGGGCAGCAGCTGCGAATTCTGAAAGATAAATCCGATTTCCTGGCCCCGGATCTCCGCGAGTTCGGATTCGTTGAGCGCGTCGATCAGCTTCCCGTGCAGCACGTACTCGCCGGACGAGGCTTTATCCAGGCAGCCGATGATGTTCATCAGCGTGGATTTGCCGCTGCCGGAGGGGCCGAGTACCGACAGGTACTCGCCTTCCTGAATCTCCAGGTTTACGTTCTTAAGCACGATCGCTTCCTCGTCGCCCATCGGATATTTTTTCATGATATCGCGCATCCGGAAAAAAGTTCCCGTTTCTTGCGTCATGGATTGGTCCTCTCTGTTCACGGCATGCCACCGCCGAAACTGCTGCTGTCAAAATCACGCTGCGGCATGTTGGAGGGGTCGAAGTTGCCCATGGGCTGCGTAGAAGTCGTAGTGGTTGCAGCTTGCTGATTTCCAAGCGATGAGAAGATGCTCAGCAGCCCTCCGCTGTCCTGCGCGGTTTCCACCGCCTTGTAAACGGTCACGCCTTCGTCCAGCCCCGAGGTAATTTCCACGTAGTTGTCGTTATCCACGCCGATCTCGACGCTGACCTGCTCCATCTCGCCGGCATCGTTTTGCACCAGCACGTAAGCGCTGTTGGACGGGCCGAAGCTCAGGGCATCGGAGCTTAGGATCACGGCGTTTTCCGCTTCGTTTTCCGGAATGACGACCGTAACCTGCATGCCGGGCAGCACATCTTCGGAACCGGAGAACTCCGCCGTAACGGTGTAGTACGCAGTGGAGCCGCCGCCCGAAGGAATGCGGTTGATGTGGGTGATCTCGCTTTCAAACGTCTGGTTCAGCGCCGTGACCGTAACGTTGCATGCCTGCCCGACGCTGACGTTTGCCATGGAGTATTCGTCCACCCGGATGGAGACCTGCAGGTTCTGGAAGTCCACCACCTCGATCAGGCTCTGGTTGGCGGTCACGTCTTCGCCTTCCTCCACGCTGATCTCGTTAACCTCGCCGTCAAACCCGGCCTTGAGAATTTCTCCGTTGGAAAGCCGCAGCAGCCGCTGCCCCGTGACGACGGTTTCACCTTCCGTAACGTAGATCTTGCGTACGGTGCCCGCCGCATCGGAAGCCAGGGTTTCGTCGTTGACCACGTCAATCGAACCCGAGAAACTCATGGAGTTGGAGATGGAACCCCGGGTAGTGGTGTAACTGTCGTAGGTCAGCGTGGCGGCGGCTTTCAGTTCCCGAAGGACAAACAGGTACACCGCCCCGGCCGCCAGCGCAATCAGGATCATCCAGATGATCAGTTTGCGAATCCGTTTGCGGGTTCTCTTTCGCTTGATGGTTTTGCTGATGGTTACGTCGCTCATGATAATGCCTATGTCCTCCTCAAACATTTCCCGCTCAGTCGATCGTTTCGATGGTAACGCTCATTCCTTCCTTCACGGTTTCATCCGCCGTGAAGGCGATCGTGCCCCGGAACTGCGTTTCGGTTGTGCTGGATGTGCTGTCCGCTTCTTCGCTAACATAGGAGATGCTGGTAATCACACCGCTTAGCACGTCGCCGACGTCTTCACGCCAGTCGAAAACGATCGTCGCTTCCTGACCGACGTAGACGGAACTGAGCAGGTCTTCTCCGATTAAAAACTCGATTTCGTACTGATTATCGGGGATCACAGTCATCAATACGGCGTCCTTGGTAACCGTGTCACCTACGGCAACGTTGAGCGAAGCCACAACGCCGGATACCTCCGCGGTGATGACCCCGTCCGTGGATGCGGCGTAGCTCATCTCGCCGGATACGGTTTCAAACAGCAGCTGCCCGCGTGTAACCGCCTCGCCGTTTTGCACGTATGTTTTCAGCAGGCTGCCGCTGCCGTAGACCGGGGTTTCGTCCTGCCGGTATAAGGTGCCGCGGCCCAGGCGGGATTCGGTTTCATAACCCGGACTGCGGTAGATGTAAACGTTGCGCTCCAGGTAGAAATTCCCGCTCGTCGTTTCCACGGTATACGCGGTCTGGTCGACCGCCGTGACGATGCCCTCGCCCGCGAAGCTTTCGTCCGTAATATAGACGATATACACTTTTTCCCCGATGGTCACATACTTGGTTTCCTGTGACACATAGGCTTTGTTCGTGGTGCAGGAAATCGTATACTCACTTGAAGGCCCGATGTAGAGAACCGCTTCCGATGTGGACAGCACGTCGCCCGGCTGGGCGAAGATGCCCCGGATAATTCCGTCCTCCGACGCGTATACCTTGGTGGTTTCCATGGTGGCGATCGTGTCGCCGGCTTCAATCCGCTGTCCTTCCCGCACCTGTACCGTTGCGAGCGAACCCCCGTAGGGAGAGGTGACCAGAACCGTATCCGCCGAGACCACATTGCCCTCGAATTCTTCCGCGGCCGCAAGCCCGGGGACCAGCATGAGGCACGCCGCCAGGATCGACATCAGTTTTTTCGTTACCATTGCAATTTCCTCCCTTATGGAATGGTTGGTTGCGCAGTGGGTTCCGCCGTTGCTTCCGTTTGCTGATCCGCTGCGTTTTGCGTATCCAGCGTGTCTTGTGCGGCTTGCCAGTCCGACGTGCCGGTTTCGCTCGTCGTGCTCTCCGTGCCGCTTGTATCGCCGTCGGGCATCGCAGCGCCGTCCGGCATGGTTGCGCTGTCGGGCATCGTAGCGCCGTCGGGCATCGTAGCGCCGTCCGGCATTGTGGCGCCGTCGGGCAGGGTGAAGCCTTCCGGCATCGTCGCGCCGTCCGCACCGCCGGTCCAGCCGCCGGTCATCTGACCGGCCGCTTCGTTGATGACCACCTCTACCCCAAACAAGGATTGATAGAGATCATCAAGCGTAAACGCCGCCTTTGCGCTTTCCGTTCCGCTGACGGTATACACGGTATCGCCGAGGCTCAAACCGCCGGTGATCTCCACGTACTCGCCGTCAGACAGCCCCGTTTCCACCATACACCGCTCGTAGGTACCGTCCGCGTTTTGGATCAGAACATACGGATTTTCTTCTTCATCAAAAGCCAGCGCCGCCAGCGGCAGCCGGTTGACACCGTACACGGCCTGATCGGGGATGATGACGGTGGCACGCATGCCCGGCAGCACTTCCTCGGGCACCGCAAGATCGCAGGAGACCGTATAGTACGCCAGTGTGCCCGATGAAGCGGAGACGCGGTTGATATGCGCGATCGTCGTTTCGAAGTCCATGCCCAATGAGATGATGCGCACGATGCAGCTTTGCCCTACCGTGAGCGACTTCACGTCGTACTCGTCCACCGACATGGTCACTTCGAGATTGACCAGGTCGCACACCTGTACGATGCTGAAGTTGGGCCGCACCCAGTCGCCCTCGGCGACGCGGATTTCGTTGACCACCCCGTCGAAGCCCGCGGTGAACAGCTCGCCGTCCGAGAGCAGCACCAGCGGATCGCCCTCCGCCACTATATCGCCGGATTCGACATAGAGTTCCTTCACGCGGGTCATGTCCGTTGCGGTGTGGGTTTCCGTTTTCTTTACGGCCAGAGTTGCCGAAAAGCTCAGCGTCGTTTCGATATCACCCTGCGTAACCGTATAGCTGTCATACAGGGTGACGCTGTCGGCCGTGAGCATCGGAGTCAGATACATCCAGCCGATTAACCCCAAGAAGGCGAGGAGTATGATGATGACCGCTGCTCTGAAAAAGCGTGCGATGCCTTTTTTCCTGGGCTTGTGTTTCGCCATTGCCGTTCCTGCCTTTCCATGCATTCGGCGGTATCGTACAGCGTTAAACTGAAATGAAACTGAAAGGAGTTTTCAGGTTGCTTTCAGCTTCTGCCGGTAGTATGCTAATGGGTAGCAGAAGGTAAGTTTTCATGGCCCGAAAGGAACCGTATGCGGATACTGATTATTGAAGATGAAGTAAGGCTGGCCGGAACGCTGGCCGATATGGCGGCACAGGACGGTTATACCGCGGAAACCGTGCACGACGGGATCAGCGGGTTGGATAACGCGCTGACCGGCGCGTACGACGCCATCGTTTTGGACGTGATGCTGCCCAAGATGAACGGTTTTGACGTGCTCAAGCGCCTGCGCGCCGAAGGCAACGTAACGCCGGTGCTGATGCTGACCGCCAAAGCGGATTTGACCGACCGCGTGCAGGGGCTGGATCTGGGCGCGGATTATTACCTGACCAAACCGTTTGAGAACGCGGAATTCCGGGCATGTTTACGGGCGGTGCTGCGCCGCCAGAGCGAGATCATCCCCGAACATATCGTGTTCGGCGATTTGACGCTGATCCCCTCGGGCAGCGAGCTTTCGTGCCGCGGCCAAACGCTGCGGCTGAGCGCGAAAGAAATGGAAATGATGCGGCTTCTGATGCTCAACCATCAGAACATTCTGTCGAAGGAAACGCTGCTGATCAAGGTATGGGGATACGACACCGACGTGGGCGACAACAGCGTGGAAGCCTACGTATCCTTCCTGCGCAAGAAGCTGTTTTTACTGGGTTCCGCCACGGAGATCCGGGTTATCCGCAGACTGGGCTACCGATTGGAGGCAAACGCATGATCCGCAGATTGCGCAGGAAACTGATGATCGTGCTGATGGCGATCTTGAGCATGCTGCTGATCGCCATCCTCAGCGGGCTGTTTTTCTCCTCGCGGCTGATTTACGAACGCCGCAGCATCAACGCGTTCAGCGATCCGCCCCCCGCCGCGGACTCGTTCGACCGCTCGGTGCTGATGGCGATGCCCGTGGCCTCCGTCAGCCTGGATAAAAACGGGGACTATCAGGTAACGCAAAACCAAATCCATTACGTATCCGACGAAGAGCTTATCGAGATCGCCAAAAGCCTGCTGGACGCCGACAAGGGATTTGGCATCGCTTCCGATTATGGTTTGCGGTACCGCAAGTACACCCAGCCTGACGGCTCCGTTTTATTTTCCTTCTCCGATACGTTTATCGAGCGGGATTCGCTGAATTCCCAGATCTGGTCTTCGGTTTTCATCGGGATCGGCGCGCTGGGCCTGTTCTTCGTGGCCAGTATGCTGTTGTCCCGCTGGATGGTCAAACCCGTGGAACGCGCCTGGGAAACACAACGCAGGTTCGTAACCGACGCCTCCCACGAGCTGAAGACGCCGCTGACGGTGATTTTGTCCAATACCGATATGCTGATCGAAGCCGGTGCGGTGACCGACACGAAAAACCAGGCGCGGCTGGATAATATCCGGGCCGAGTCCAAGCGGATGAAAGCCCTCACGGAGGAACTGCTGGAACTTGCGCGTTCCGACAGCAAACCCAAAGCCTCCGTCAAAGAGCTTGTCAATCTCTCCTTCGTGGTTTCCAGCGCCGCCATGATGTTCGAGCCGACCATCTACGACCTGGGACGATTGCTGACAACGGAAATCCAGGACAACGTCATGGTGATCGGCGACCGGGAAAAACTGCGTCAGCTTGCGGATATCCTGATTGACAACGCCATGCAGTACGGGGCGGAAAAAAGCCCGATTACCGTCCGCCTTGCGGCGACCGGCAAGAAGGAAACGCTGCTGACCGTGATCAGCGAGGGTAAACCGCTGACGGCGAAGGACTGCACGGTGATTTTCGAGAGATTTTACCGCGCGGACGCTTCCCGCGGGCAAACCAAGGGATTCGGGCTTGGGCTTTCCATCGCCAAGAGCATCGCGCGCGAGCACGGCGGCAAGATTTGGGCCGAATCGGACGGCAAAAAGCTGAATTCGTTTCACGTGAAGCTGCCGTATCAGGAAGCGCTTGCGGCCAAACCGCAGCCGAAATAACCCCGTACAAGCCAACGGCAACTGTATAGGAAGCCTGCGCGCCTTTACATTCGCGCCGACTTATGATACCCTATGGTGGGTTCTGATGTAAATTCACCGTTAAATTTGCGTTAGAACGATGTAAATACGTGGGGTGCGGCAAAGCGCATCCTGTATGCGGGAGGGTTTGCATGCAGTTTATGGATGCACTCAAGCTCTTTGCAGGTCTCGCCTTGTTCCTGTACGGCATCAAGGAAATGGGCGAAGGGCTGGAAAAAGCGGCAGGTCATCGGATGCAGCGCTTGCTGGAAGTGCTCACGAAAAACAGGTTCTCCGCCGTACTCGTCGGAGTGCTGGTCACAGGCGTTATCCAGAGCTCAAGCGCAACCACCGTAATGGTGGTCGGTTTTGTGAATGCGGGTCTTTT
>CAYRPW010000085.1:0-7734 GCA_964426145.1 uncultured Oscillospiraceae bacterium | reverse complement strand
GGGCGGACAGAAGCCTGATCCGCACAGGCTGTGACAAAGCGACCGTCGAAGGCGTATTCGATATATCCGATCATCCAAAAGTCAAGGATCTGCTGGCCGCCGAATCGCTGGAGGCGGCGGGCGGTTTGATGACCGTATACCGTGAGCTCAGCGGCGCGGACCGCAACATATGCCGCGTATGCGGCGTAATGGTTCCGCTTGCCTTGCTGCGGCAGATTTCCGAACTACTGGTGGATATTCACGGCCAGCATGAGCATCAGAGTTTGCTCAACGACCAGTATCATCTGTCGTTTCTGGATGCGTTCGGGGACGATCGGCACCAAAAGCTCCGCGGCGACGTGCATCAAAAGTACCGCGCCTGGCATGAAGCCGGGGCGAAGTATAACGCAATCCGCAAAGAAAACGCGCAGCGCGCCCAGCGGCAGGAAACGCTGGAAGCGCGGATCAAGGAACTGCGGGAGGTAAAGCCTGTCGCCGGGGAAAAGGAAGTTCTCACCAATCAGCGCATCCGGTATGCGGACCATGAGAAGATTGCCAATGCGCTGAAGAACATTTATCAGAACCTCACGGCGAGCGAGGGCACGAATCTGGGCGTGAATGCGCTGCTTCGTGCCGCCGTGGAGGAAGGGCAGCGGATCGCCGAATACGACGAGCGCTTCAAAACCCTGGCCGACCGCCTGCAAAGCGTGTTTTACGAGGCCGAGGAAATTGCGATCGACGTGCGCGCGATGGCGGATGAAGAGGACTTCGACGAGGAGAAGTACGAAAGGGTTCTGGCGCGGCTGGACGTATACCGGAGGCTCGAAAAACGGTACGGTATGGAAGCCGACGAGCTGGGCAATTATTTCGAGGAGCTTAATCAGGAGTTAAAGGCGATCAAAAATCTGGACGAGCTCATGCGCAATGTCGAAACAGTATATAAACAGACGCTTGCCGAATACCGCGCCGCGGCAACGGCTTTGACCGCCTCGCGCAAACAGGTTGCCGCCACCCTGCAAAAGTTACTGGAGCGGCAGCTGCGGGACTTGGGCATGGAACACACGCAATTTGCCTGCGTGCTCGCCCCGCACGACGCAAGCGGAAGGCAGCAGCCTTCGCCGGACGGCGACGACCGCGTCAGCTTCCATATATCCCCCAACGTTGGAGAACCTTTGAAACCGCTCAAGAAGATTGCCTCCGGCGGTGAAATGTCGCGGATTATGCTGGCGATGAAAGCTGCCGCCGCCGATAAAAACTTGATTCCGACCATGATTTTTGACGAGATCGATACGGGTATCAGCGGCCGCATCGCCAGTGTGGTCGGTGAAAAGATGGACGATATTGCGCGGTATCATCAGGTGATCTGCGTATCGCACTTGCCGCAGATCGCGGCCATGGCGGATCATCAGTATCTTGTGGAAAAAAGCGTGACGGGGGAACGTACCGTCACCACGCTTTCAGAACTGAGCGCCGAACAGCGTGTGGACGCGGTGGCGAGCCTTTTGGGCACGCAAAACACGGATATCAGCAGCGGAAAGGTTCACGCCAGGAATATGATCGAGGCTGCCAGAAGCAGAAAGCAGCCACATTAGTCTTTTGCCGTATAACCGAGCGTTCTCAAATCGTCCGGATGGTTACGCCAATCCGGGCGTATTTTTACCCAAAGCTTCAAGTTCACATGCGTGTTGAGCAGCGCTTCGATGTCCTGGCGCGCAGCCGCGCCGATGTCGCGCAGCATAGCGCCTTGCTTGCCGATGATGATGCCTTTGTGCGAAGCGCGTTCGCAGTAGAGGGTCGCGTTGATTTCGGTTAAATTCGGCGAAACCTTCTCCACGCCCAGCACTTCGACGCCGATGCCGTGGGGCACCTCGTCCTGCAATAAGCGCAAGGCCTTTTCACGGATCATTTCCGCGCAGATGAAGCGCTCGGGCTGATCGGTCAGCGTGTCGTCGGGGAAATACTGGGGGCCCTGCGGAAGCGACGCGATGATGACGTTTTTCAAAAGTTCCGTTCCGTCGGCCGTCAAGGCGCTGATGGGAACGATTTCCTGGTAACCGGCTTGCGCGAACGTCTGCATGACGGTAAGAAGCTTGGGCTTCTGCACCAGATCAATCTTGTTGAGAACCAGTATTTTGTACACCTTCTGTGCGCTCATTTGCTCCACAAGCTTGCGGTCGCCTTCGGTAATCCGGGACGCGTCCACAACCACAGCCAGTGCGTCGATCCCCTGCAGGGAATCACGCATGGTCTGCATCATATATTCGCCCAAACGATTGTGCGGGGTATGGATACCCGGCGTATCCAGAAACACGGCCTGGTAATCCTTGCCGGTCAGCACGCCCATAATACGGTTGCGGGTCGTTTGCGGCTTATTGCTGACGATCGCCAGCTTCTCGCCGAGCAGCCCGTTAAGCAGCGTGCTCTTGCCTACGTTGGGGCGGCCTACGATCGCGATAAAGCCGGAACGGTATGCTACTTTCGTATCCATTGGGTATCCTTTCAAGGCAAATCCTTCGGCCCGAAGCTATGCGGCAGAAGTTCGCTCAATAACGCTTGGTCCGTGTGATCGGCACCCCAGGCGATCAATACGCGCAGGTCGGGTGCGAACTCGTGAAGCACTTGCCTGCAAGCGCCGCAGGGCCAGGGAGGCGCGCTTTCGGCAGCGATGGCCACGGCGGTAAACTCTTTCGCCCCTTCGCTGACGGCTTTGGCAATGGCTGCGCGCTCCGCGCAGATGGTCATGCCGAAGGAAGCGTTTTCGATGTTCGTTCCGGTGAAAACGCGGCCGTCCGCGCCGAGCAGGCAAGCGCCGACCTTAAACCGGCTGTAAGGGCTGTAGGACTGCCGCATGGCTTCCTTTGCCAAGGCAATCAGCTGGGCGTCCGTGGGTGAGGGCGCAGTGCCGTCGCGCGTTACGCCTGCGAGTTCCAGCGCTTTTTCTTCCATGGCGCGCATCTCCTTTAAACCGTCCGGGGTTTGGTGATCATATCCGAAGCAGTGAAAAATCCCGTGCGCCAGCAGATAGCAGAATTCGCGGGCAGGGGAGTGTCCGTAGTCCAGCGCCTGCGCCGCAACGTGCTCCTGTGCGATGAATAGTTCACCCAGCAGATACGCGCGGTCGTCCGCCGAATACTCCCGGCGGATCAGGCTGGCGGCGCCTGCTGCCGTTACGCCCCGGGGATAGTTGACCGTCGGGAAGGATAGAACGTCCGTTGCAGAGTCAATTCCCCGCAGCGTTTTATTGATTTCCCGTATCTGCGCGTCGTTCGTCAGCGTAACGGCAACGCCGCAGGGGAGGGGCAGCCCTTCCGTGGCTGCGCAGCAATCCGCCACCAGGGCCGCAGGCGCCGCGGGAATGTTACTGTTTGCCGTCCAGATCAACTTCATGGTCTGCTTTGCTTTCCGCCGCCTTGCGCTTGGCCGTCGGCTTCGTTTTGGGTGCTGGCTGCCTGGCGCCTTTGGCAATCGTTTGGGCTACGGTCATCTGGTGATCAGGGCCCGTTGCGGTGCGCAGGCGCGTGCGTTTCATCGGAGGATCGGGGTATTCAATCCGCTCGTGAAACACGCCGTTGAGAACGTTGGCAAAAGCTTCGGAAATCTTGTCGATATCCGATAACGTAATCGGAGCCTGCGCAAGCTGCCCGTCCTGAATTTTATGGCTGACCAGCTTCTCGATGTTGGCACGGATGGTTTTGGGCGTGGGATCCGTCATGGAGCGAACGGCGGCTTCCACGGTATCGGCAAGCATGATGATCGCGCTTTCCTTGGAAAGCGGCCGGTGCCCGTCATAACGGAAGTCATCCATATCCACAAGCTGATCGTCCGATTCTTCCAGCGCTTTCTGGTAAAAAAAGATAACGGGCGTATCGCCGTGGTGTTCCACGATGATATCCTGGATTTCCTGCGGCAGCCGGTAATTCTGCGCAAGCGCCAGTCCGTCCGTCGTGTGCGCGATCAGGATCGCCGCCGATACGAAGGGGTTCGTCATTTGATGCGGATCCTCACCGAGTTGGTTTTCCTTAAAATATACGGGCCGCTTCATTTTCCCGATATCATGGAAATACGAACCTACGCGCGCAAGCAGCGGATTGGCTCCGATCGCCTCCGCGGCGCTTTCGGCAAGATTGGCAACGATGATAGAATGGTGGTAGGTGCCCGGCGCTTCCAGCTGCAGCCTGCGCAGCAGCGGATGGTTGGGATTGGAGAGCTCCAGAAGCTTGCCCGGTGTGGCAAGGCGGAACACCGTTTCGAAGATTAGCCCCAAACCGATGCACAACAGTGACGCTACCACGGCGGCGGCCGCGCTCCATATGGCATTTGTCAGGCCGTCGGCGATAGAGGTATTGGTCATTAAGGTGATGGCAAGGATCACCAGGGTATTGACGGCCGCGCCGACTCCACCGGCGATCAGCACTTGCTGGCGGTTGGGCTTTTGCTGGATGATTGCGATGACGACAAACCCGCTGACGAGCGCAGGCAGGATGAGATGAATCATTTCGGTGGAAAATGTGCTGTTGCCGCCAAGAAGCAAGGAACTGACTAAGACCGCAAGCGACAGATTGGCGGCAATCCCATAGGCCATGCCCAGGAGGCTTGTAACCAGCATCGCGCCAAGCAATATGGGAGGCGCTGCAACGTTGATCAGCTTTCCGCCGATGCAAATCGTAAAGGAGATGGCAAGCGCGAGCATCAGAATGGTCAGCTTCTGGGGGTTGAGCAGGTACTCTTTCCCAAATAGAAGAAGGATCAGAACCAGCGAGGCGATGGATAGCAGAACGATCAATGCGCCGCCTAGATAAGAAACCAAATCGAAGCTCTGATCGTCCAGCAGTCCGAGGCTGCGCAGCAGTTCCAACTGGCTGGCGGTCACACGCTCGCGGGCCAGAACGATGTTTTGCCCCTGCTTGTACAATACGGGATCCACCGCATCGCGCGCTTCCTGCTGCAATGCCGCGGTCGCATCCTGATCGATCACCATGTTGGGCTGGATAACCTTGCGCAGAATAGGCGTGACGACGTTTTGCAGAAGATCAATGTCCGTTTTATATCCGATGATCTGCTGCAGATACTGGATCGCTTCGTTGACATACCCCTCGCGAATCGTGGTGTTCATGGTGTTTTTCACGGCGTCGGATATGTTCGCGCTTAAGCTCTGCATCGCCTCGTCCGATGCGCGCAGCAGCGTGTCCAGCTGGTATGGCGCAAAGCTCAGGGACGGCACAAGGGTGGAGGCGTAACTGTATTGTTCCGCGGTGAACACATACGAACGCTGGCTTTTGGCGTCGCCCGGGGCAAACGCTTCCAGCGTGCTGCGGCCGTACTGCTGTACGGCATTAACCTGAATAAGGATTGCCGAAAGGTTTTCCAGAATTTCGTCCGCAACGCCTTCCTGATGCTGGTAGGAAGGTTCCACCAGCCGGGCCGCCTCTTCCTTTTGGCGTGCGGTGGCGGTTTCATCCACCACGTCTTTGGACGCGGTGATTGTTTTATAGGCAATATCCCCGACCTGGAGATGATAACGCTCCGGCGTGATGGCGATGGAGAAAAGCGCGATCAGCACGACGGCGGAAAGGATCAGGATATAAACGCAGCGCGCGGTTTTGGTATACAGCGCTTTCCCGGCTTTGCTGAGCAGAGCGGATACGGAGCTGAGCGCGGGGTAGCCGGTCTGCTTTTTAGACGTCATGATCGGAATGCCTCCTTAACAGAGACTCCTCATGCTTTTCGTAGGCTTTCACAATGGTCTGCACCATGTCGTGCCTTACCACATCGGAATTCGTAAGCCTGACCATACCGATTTCCGGAATATCCTTCAACACCGACATCGCCTGTAAAAGCCCGGATTGCTTTCCGATGGGCAAGTCAGTCTGCGTTACGTCCCCGGTGACCACGGTATGAGACCCTGCACCCATGCGCGTCAGGAACATTTTCATCTGCTCGGGCGTGGTGTTCTGCGCTTCGTCCAAAATAATGAAGCTTTCGGAGAGCGTGCGGCCGCGCATGTAGGCAAGGGGCGCTACTTCCAGCACGCCGCGCTCCTGTAGACGCTGGTAGGAGTCCGCACCCATCATATCAAACAACGCGTCATACAGCGGCCGCAGATAGGGATCGACCTTCTGGCTCAGATCGCCGGGCAGAAAGCCAAGTTTTTCGCCCGCTTCCACCGCCGGGCGAGTCAGCACGATCCGTTCCACCTGCTTGTTGCGCAGCGCTACGATGGCAAGCGCCATGGCAAGATAGGTTTTGCCCGTTCCGGCGGGGCCGACGGCAAAGGTAAGCTCATGTTCGCGAATCGAATTTACGTATTCATACTGGCCCAATGTTTTACAGCGGATCGGCTTGCCCCTGTGGGTGATAGCCACGATTTCAAACACGATGTCATCCAGCCGGTCCAGCTCGCCCTTTTTGGCGAGCGCCAGCGCGTAGCGAAGTGTGGTGCGGTCTACCTGTGCATTCCGGCGCAATAGATCACTGAGCTTTTCAACCACACGAGAAGCCATACCGACGTTCTCATCGGAACCTGTGATTCTGAGATCCGCCCCGCGAACGGACAGGCGGACATCCAGTTCGTTCTCAAACAACGGAATGTTCTGGTCGTTCGTTCCAAACAGCGACAGACACGAATCCATGCTTTCCAATGAAATTACGGCCTGTGTTCCCTGTGTCAAATGCATTCCTCCGCTCAAATCGGGCTTGGGTATCATGATACCGGAATTCAACTGTTTGTCAATGAGGACCGGGCTCGCCGGCCTGCTTGCCGTCACCCGCTGCAATGCGGATATCCTCGGCTGTTAAGAGCATCAGCTCTTCCTTGGATACGGACTTCTGCTTGGCCAGCCGGTTTGCCTGCGCGCTCACCGCACGTTCGAACAGGTTACGCACGCCGCGCGCGTTGCCGAAATTCAGGTTGTTTTCCGCATACTTTTGCAGGTAGCTTGTGAGCAGCTTGTGGGTTTCCTCGTTGAGCGTGTAACCGCTCTTTTTACAGCGCATATCAAAAATAGCGATCATTTCGTCCGCCGTATAATCCGCGAAGAACAAAAACCGGTTAAACCGGCTTTCCAACCCCGGATTGGAGCGGACGAAGCCTTGCATCAACGCGGGATACCCGGCTACGATCACCACCAGATCATCCCGGTGATCTTCCATTGCCTTCAGCAAAGTGTTTACGGCTTCCTGCCCGTAATCGTTCTCAGTGTTGCCGGTCAGCGCATAGGCTTCGTCGATGAATAGAACGCCGCCAAGCGCTTTGGTGATGACCTCCTGGGTCTTGATCGCCGTTTGACCAACGTAGCCGGCCACCAGCCCGCTGCGGTCGGTTTCCACCAGATGACCTTTGGAAAGGATGCCTAGCACTTTATAGATGCGCGACATCAGGCGCGCGATCATCGTTTTTCCCGTGCCGGGGTTGCCGGAAAAGACCAGATGGAGGGATAGTTCGTCAATGGGCAGCCCGTTTTCCAGGCGCAGTTTCTGGATGGTTACGAGGTTGACCAGGCTTTCGACTTCCTGCTTAACGATCGCAAGCCCGATATAGCTTTCCAGTTCCTTTTTTAAATCTTCCATCGTTTCGGGGGGTTCCTGCTTCTCTTCGGATGCCTTGGGAAGAGCGGCGCCGGTTGTGCCGCCGGACTGCGCGGCGTGGTGCTGGCCGTCGCCGAACACCACGCCTCCCGCCGCGCGGAGGAGGCGTCCACCGACGCGGAGCCGCCCGCCACAGTCGATCCCCCGGAACCACCGGGCGACGGCGACACC
>CAYRPW010000084.1:0-7737 GCA_964426145.1 uncultured Oscillospiraceae bacterium | reverse complement strand
AACTTCGCAATCGCGGTCAAGAACGCGTTCCCTTTCCCGTGGTACGCTTTCTCGGCGGAAAGGAGGAACCATGCAGCACAAGGAAATCGTAAGCGCCGTAGCGCGGATGCAAAGCTATATCGAACGGCACATCGCTGAGCCGATCACCCTGCTGGAGCTCGCCCGCTGCGCTGGGTATTCGCCCTGGCACGCGGAGCGGCTGTTTAAGGAAACGCTGGGAAAATCCCCGTTTCAGTATATCCGCGCCCTGCGGCTTACCAAGGCGGCGCTCACGCTGCGCGATCAGGATAAAAAAGTGCTGGACGTGGCGCTGGACTTTGTGTTCGACTCGCACGAGGGCTTCACCCGCGCGTTTTCCAAAGAATTCGGCATCACGCCGCACCGCTATCAAAAGCGGCCGGTTCCGCTGTGGCTGTTCCTTCCCTATTCCGCCAAAGACAGATACCAGTTTGAAACGAGAGGAGAACAAACCATGGACGCCAAAGAAACGAGCATGATTTTCGTTCAGGTCATCGAACGGCCCGCGCGCAGGCTGATCGTCAAGCGCGGCCAAAAGGCGGAGGAGTACTTTGCCTACTGCGAGGAGGTTGGCTGCGACATCTGGGGGCTTTTAACCAGCGTCAAGGAAGCGCTGTACGAGCCGGTGGGCCTGTGGATGCCCAAGAAACTCCGCCCGGCGGGAACCTCCGAGTACGTGCAGGGCGTGGAAGTGCCCGCCGATTACGCGGGTGCCGTGCCGGAGGGCTTTGAACTGATCGGCCTCGAACCCTGCAAAATGATGATCTTCCAGGGCCCGCCCTTCGAGGACGAGCACTTTGAAAGCGCCATCCTGTCCGTGCAGGCCGCTATCGACCGCTACGACCCCGCCCTCTACGGCTACCAGTGGGCCGACGACGACGCCCCCCGCTTCCAGCTCGCCCCGGAAGGGTATAGGGGATATATTGAGGGCAGGCCGGTGAAAGAGAAGTAATAAGCAGTTTGGGCAGAACGCGATGCTTGACGCTCGTGCCCACTCCACGCTTCATATCTCGAAGGCGGCAGCCGCGCAGTGCGCGGCTGCCGCTTTTTGGGTGGGTTGCACAGTCCGCCGCCACAACCTGTGGCGTGAGTAAGCCTACATCTTGTTGTTGTTCTGTGAGACTCTATTCGATACAATAGGAATAGATCGTATTACTGTCCGACCATGATTATTGATTGACCGCTGGCTGTTTCTTTTATGAGCTAGAACTGCATAAGGAGCAAATCCATGCGCAAAAAGCACGTGATGATTATTATCGCCTTCATTCTGGGCGTTATGTTCTGTTTGATCTCGGCAACGGCTGAAGAATATCAATATGCGCAGGTGAATACGGTAAAAGGTCCGCTTAATATGCGTAAGACACCGTCCAGCAAAGCGGCCGTAATCGAAGAAATCCCCAAGGATACCTATCTGCAAGTTACGCCGTATGATGATACTTGGTGCAGTACGGAGTATAACGGCAAAACCGGATATGTAATGACGAAGTTCCTTGCGTTCGTTGATCCGTTACCATTCCGGGAATTATCCGTTGGCGCTTCCGGCGAGGATGTGCTGGCCGTGAAGGTAAGGCTGCGCGAACTGAACTATTTCGGCGGGGATGCAACGTTCACCGACACGTATGGAACCGAGACCGCGGAGCGCATCAAATACTTCCAGGCGATGCATGGGATGGAAGTGATCGGAACGCTGACGCCTAAGCAGCAGGCGATGCTCTTTTGGGCTCCGATAACACACTTAAAATTATCTGTGCCGCTTTCCGACGATTATGTGTATGACGGCGAATTGCCTGCTCCCGCGGCGGCTACGAAAGCGATGACCGTTACCGTGTCCGCGGTCTGTTCGGGATATAACCATGTGGGGAACAGCTGGTCACAGTATTTTTCCATCAATGGTGAAAAGGTGAACAAAGGGGATCAGGTGACGGTTACCCTGGGTGAAAGCATGGTGCTGTACGCCAAAATCACGGAAAAGGATTCCACCCCGGACGTCGGCAGGGAGGATGAAACCCGAGTGATCTCGCAGGAGGATTTTGACAGCGGTTTCACCGTTACGTTCAAGGTATCCGTCAGAGAAAACCAGGGTAAATACTCCGGCAATAAAGCCGTTTGGACGGTTACCTTCAAGCTGTCGCCGTAAACCTCTGCTAAACCAAAAAAAGACCGTCATCACTGACGGTCTTTTATCTGCAATGCCGCATTACTGCGCCCGCTTGACGATCGTGGCAAACGCATCCGGGTCGTTTACGGCGATGTCGGCGAGCATTTTGCGGTTGATGAAGATTTCCTTCTTCTTCAAGCCGTCCATCAGCCTGGAATAGGTGGTGTTGTTGATGCGCGCCGCGGCGTTGATGCGGGTGATCCACAGGCGGCGGAAATCGCGCTTGCGCATTTTGCGGCCGACGTAGGCATAGCGCAGGCTGCGGGCAACCTGTTCGGTAGCCGCACGGTACTGGCGGGATTTGGCGCCGAAATAACCTTTGGCGAGTTTGAGCACCTTGCGGCGCTTCTTATGGGCGTTGAGCGCTCTTTTTATACGAGCCATCGTAGTTTCCTCCTTGCATGTTCAGTGAAGCAATTATTTGTAGGGTACCAGCTGACGGATGGTGCGGGCCTCGGCAGAGTTTTCGATCAGGCCGTCGGCGCGAAGGTGCCGGGTGCGCTTGGTCTTCTTGAGGTGCACCTGGTGGTTGGCGTTCATTTGCTTATGCTTCACTTTACCGGTCTTGGTGAAGGAGAAGCGCTTGGCAGCGCCGCGATGCGTTTTTTGTTTGGGCATGTGGGTCATCCTCCTCTCAATGCATTGCCGTGCCTTGGATCGGGCACGAAGGAAAGCCCGCCGCATGGGCGGCTTCCGCGGGGCTGTGGTCTAAAATCTGCGCTTTTTGCCGTGGTATAAACGCAGCGGCCCGCAGCCTCAGATCATATTCTCGCTTTCGCGTTTGACCTTCTTTTTGGGGGCGGCGGCTGCGGCGGCATTCTGCCGGTCCAGCTCTTCCTTTGCTTCCTGCGCTTCGCGCTCCTTGCGCTCCTGCTCGCGTTCGGCAAAGCTCTTCTTCTCCGCTTTGGGCGTGATGATCATAATCATAAACCGGCCTTCAAGCCTGGGCTGGCGATCCACGTTGCCGTATGCCTCCAGGCGCTTGGCAAAATCGAGCATAATCTGCATGCCGATGTTGGCGTGGGCAATCTGGCGGCCCCTGAAGCGGATGGACACTTTCAGCTTGTCGCCCTCTTCCAGGAATTTGACGGCATTCTTAAACCGCGTCTGAATGTCGTTTTCCTCAATGGTGGCGGACAGCTGCACCTCTTTAAGCTCCACGATGCGCTGGTTTTTGCGCAGGTCGCGCTCGCGCTTGGCCTGCTCGTAGCGGTGCTTGTCGTAGTTCATCAGCTTGCACACGGGCGGTTTGGCGTTGGGCACGATCTTAACCAGATCCAGCCCTTTTTCCTCCGCCAGAAGCATTGCGTCCCGGGTGTTCATCACACCCAGCTGGCCGCCGTCGCTGTCGATCAGCCGTACCTCACGATCTCTGATTTCCTCGTTGATCATCGGTTCGTTGTTGATATCCATACACCTCCGAAAAACTTTCGAAAAGTACAGGTACTTTTCGATTCTGCGCCTCGGCCTTGCTTGCTTTGCTCGCGGCCAGGCCTCAGCGTAAGGAATCTTGGCTTCGCCAAGTTCCGAAACCACCCATAAGGGAGGGCTTCAGCCCGACTAGCGCTTGAAATTACCGTAGGTAATGAAGCGCGTAGCCTCGCAAATGCGAAGCATCTGTCGAGGCCGCAACCGCATGTCGCTGGTTTCGGATTTCATTTTGAAGGGTTTCGACCCTTCAAACATCCCATAGGATTAATCCCCATGGCGAAACCTGACCGGCAACAAAAAGCGGGTGGCTAGCCACCCGCTGTTACTACACAACCGCCACGGACTTACGTGCCGTGACCTGCGCAAACGTCATTCGCGCGGTGAGAAGCGGGCAGCTTCTGCTTACGAACGGAAGTATACCACGGCAAAGCCCGCCGTGTCAACAAGTTCTTGCGGCATATGCGCGCCGCCGCCGCGCGCGCGGGCCCGGCCGCCGTTGTTTGCGGAAAGCCGCGCGTATTGACAAATGGGAAGTATAGAAAATATACTGGTTTTATATTCTTGCGAAGAAAATTTACGAAGGAGGCCATTCCATGAAGAAACGAATTGTCCTTTCGTTCGTTGTGATCTTGCTGGTCGCATCCATGCTCCCCCTCATCAGCGCGTCGGCGCTGATCGGCCCGCAATACGTTTCCACGGAAAACGGCAAAGGGCTGTACATGCGCTCGGGCCCTTCCAAGGATTTTGCCATCATCATAACCATCCCGTATGCCGCGATGCTTGACTATTGCCAGTACTACAACGCGGCCTGGAGTTACGTAACCTACGGCAATTATGCAGGCTACTGCATGTCGCGCTACCTCTCCTCCACCAAACCTTCGGTGAACCCCACGCCCACGCCCACCGCTGCGCCGTCGGGCGATGTGATTTCGTACAAGAATTTCGTCAAGGCCGATTATTACGTTACGGTGCGCCCGTCCACGCCGTCGGGGTTTGTGAACCTGCGCTGGGCGCCGTCCAAAACGGCGGACGTGCGCACGATCTACTACGCCGGTTCCCTTCTGCGCGTGCTCGCGCAGGACAGCGGCTGGGCGCAGGTGTACGACGAGGGGGCGCGCATCTGCGGCTTTATGA
This sequence comes from uncultured Oscillospiraceae bacterium, assembly GCA_964426145.1. Classification (GTDB taxonomy): domain Bacteria; phylum Bacillota; class Clostridia; order Christensenellales; family Aristaeellaceae; genus CAXXOK01. The sequence continues at coordinate 2,996 of CAYRPW010000084.1, read as the reverse complement.
TGCGCAGCTTCCTGTCCGCCGCGGGGGACGGGTACAGCACCGGTCAATAGCGGCGGCTGCGCGGCAACCCTGCACTTTGGAACGCACGATGATTGGGAGGTCAGACAATGAAAAAGGCATTGGTTATTTTGCTTGCAGGTATTATAATGCTTTGCTGCGGCGGCGCAACGGCCCAGACCGTTAAGTTTCTGGAGAACAGTTCCGGGTTCGATATCGAAATGGCACTGCCCGAAGGCGCGGCTGTCGCCGAGCAGGAGTTTACGGAGCTGGTCAGCTACAGCAAAATCACAAGCGAGGGGCTTGCCCCGGTTGCGGTCACCATCGCGGCGAGCGATATCTATGGCGAGCTTTCGCTCAAGGAGCTGAGCCAGGCCGAGGTTGAACAGCTTAAAGCGCTGGAAACCGAGCAGTACGAAACCGCGGACGTGCGCCTGGAAACGACCCCCAGCGGTAATTCGTATATCTTCATCACCACGCAGGACGGGATCAACTCCATCTTCACGCTCTACCTGGGCTACTTTGTGGAGCTCACCCAGTGGCACGACGATTTCCATGAAATTACGCAGGCGGATACCGCGTTCATGCTGCAGCTTCTGTATAACATCGAGTTTCTGCCCGTCCAGTAAATTACGAAGCGGGAACCTGGCGGCGCGGCTTCGAGGCGTCGCGGGTATTCCGCGGGGGCGGCCTGCCCGCGCGGCGTTTTCCGTTCGCGCCGTTTGGCAGCGCCGCCCGCGTACGCTTCGGCGGCATTGGGCCGGGGCTTGCGGCGTTATGGCGCGGGCGGACAAATCATCGCACACAAACACAGGTTTGCCTGATCTGCCTGTGCTACGCTGTACCGGCAAGGAGGACGCTCATGGACTGGATCACGGGGCTGAACCGGCTGCTTTCGTACATCGAGGAAAACCTCGCGAGTTCGGAGCTGAGCGTAGACGCCGCGGCGCGCTACGCCGCCTACTCGCCGTTCTACCTCCAGCGCATCTTCTACGGCCTCACGGATATGCCCCTGTCGGAGTATATCCGCAGCCGCCGCATGTCGCTGGCCGGGCAGGAGCTGCAAACCCGGGGCGTGAAGGTGATCGACGTCGCCCTGAAGTACGGCTACGAAACCCCCGAGAGCTTCCAGAAGGCGTTCCGGCGCTTTCACGGCATCACGCCCTCGGCGGCCAAGCGGCCGCGCGCGAAGCTGATGTTCATGAGCCCCTTGCAGTTGAACGTATCGCTGAAAGGTGGAAACAAGATGGATTACACAATTGAAAAAAAGGGCCCGATGACCGTGATCGGCTTCGAACGCCGGTTCGCGTTCGACAAGGGGATGCAGGACATCCCCAAGTTCTGGGAGGAGTTCTTCCGGCAGGGGCTGATGCAGCGGGTGAACCCCTTGCTGGGCTGCTGTTTTGACGACGGCAGCAAGCAGGATTTTCCCTACCTGATCGGGGATTTCTGCGCGGCGGACGCGCCTGTGCCCGACGGCATGGTCAAGCGCGACATCCCCGCCCACACCTGGGCGCTGTTCCATACCGAAGGCAACCAGGGCAAGGATATCCAGACGCTCAACCGCCAGATCTTTTCGGAATGGCTGCCCGCCAACCCGCAGGTTGAGCTGGCCGGCAACCTGAACCTCGAGGTCTACCCCTGCCAGGAGATGGACTGGGAGGACAAGCGCTGGGGCATCTGGGTTCCCATCCGGGAGAAGTAAACCGCTTCTGCCTGTTGAAAAACCCACATCTGCGTTGTCAGCTACGGGATGGCAAGGGGTATCACTTACAAACGAGTAAGCTCAACCCCTTGCCACCCTTGCTTTCTAGCATCTCAGGCTTTTTGAACAAGCTGGCATCCCATTACTAAACGGGGTTTGACATCGGTCTAAAGTGCCCCGGCATTCGCCGGGGCGCTTTGCGTATAATCAAGCGAACATCAGAAACAGCGCTTCACAACGTCCGTGATCTCCGCAAGCTGTTCTTCGGTCAGGGCGTCGCCGCTGGGCAGGCACACCGCGCTGCGGAAGATACCGCCGGAAACGCCGTCCGTTTTCGCGCCTTCCCCGGCTTCGTATACGGCATCCGCGGTTACGAAGGGGGCGTTTGCAAACACCGGCTGCAAATGCATGGGTTTCCATGCCGGGCGGCCTTCAATGCCCGCGGCGTGCAGCGCGGCCACCACGGCCTGCGGGGTTACGGCGGGATCGTCGATCACCAGCAGGGTAAGCCAGTGGTTGCTTTCACATTCCGGGCTCATCGGCTTAACGTGCGCGGGCGAACCCTGAAACAGCGCGGCATAGGCCTCGTAGTTGCGCCTGCGCCGCCGGAGCTTTTCGGCAAGGATGGTCAGCTGCCCGCGACCGATGCAGGCGCTGACGTTGCTCATGCGGTAGTTGTAGCCGTACTCCCGGTGCTCGTAATGCACAAACGGCTCGCGGGCCTGCGTGGCCCAGAAGCCCATCTTCCGCACGGCCTGGGCATTATCGCTTACCACCATGCCCCCGCCGGACGTGGTGATGATCTTGTTGCCGTTGAACGATAAAACGCCGATCTCGCCGAAGGTTGCGCAGGGCTTGCCGCGGTAGGCGGCGCCGATGGCTTCGGCGGCGTCCTCGATCACGGGCACGCCGTATGCCTGGCACAGGGGCAGGATCGCGTTCCAGTTTGCGGGTTCGCCGTACAGATCGCACACCAGAACGGCCTTGGGCAGGCGGTTTTCGCGCCTGGCCCACGCAAGCGCGCGCTCCAGCGCGGCGGGGCACATATTCCAGCTGTCTTCGTCGCTGTCGATCAGCACCGGCTGCGCCTTCTGGTAGAGGATCGGGGCGCAGGAGCCGATGAACGTGAAATCCTGGCAGAAAACGAGGTCGCCTTCGCTTACGTCAAGCCAACGGAGCGCCAGGTGGATGGCCGCCGTGCCCGACGACAGCGCAAGCGCCGCGTCCACGCCCAGGTATGCGGCGGTTTCCTGCTCAAACGCCGTGATTGCCGGCCCCGTCGGCGCAATCCAGT
>CAYRPW010000083.1:639-7766 GCA_964426145.1 uncultured Oscillospiraceae bacterium | reverse complement strand
CCCATCGGCGGCTACCGGGAAAACCAGTTATTGCACGGCATTCAAGAGGAAATCGAATATCTGCCGGGAACCTCGGTCAGGATCTGGTACACGCACTTGAGCACGAGCTTTCCCCCGCATTGGCATAACGCGCTGGAGATCGTCGAGGGAGAAAACGAACAGTATGTCGTGGAGGCGGAAGGAACCGTTTACCAGGTTTCGCCGGGAGACATCCTGCTCATGCCCGGCGGTATCACGCATACGTTAACCCCTTCCCAACTCTGTAACGGCTTCGTATACCTGATCAACCTGGATTTTCTCACCTATATCAAAAGCGCGTCCCGGGTGCTGCCGCTGCTTTCGCATCCTTTGCTCATCACGGAAAAAGACAATCCGGCGCTGCATCTGTCCGTGGGCGCGCTGCTGCGGCAAATCCGCATGGATTATTTCAGCGGCAACGATCTGCGCGAGCTGCTGGTATATTCCAATATACTCGTGATGATGGAGCAGCTGATCCATGACCGGTATCACAACGAAGGCGCGGCGCACAGCCGGAGCTACAAGCGGCAGGAATACAACGACCGCTTCACCGACGTGGTCAACTACATCAACCACAACTATACCGAGGACCTGACCGTGGAAGAGACCGCGAAAAAATTCGGGTTGTCCAAGTTTTACTTCTCCCGGCTTTTTCAGCAGTACATCCGGTACACGTTCAGCGATTATCTGGCGTTCCGGCGCCTGAAAGCCGCCGAACAGCTGCTCGCGGAACCCGAGCTGTCGATCACCGACGTGGCCTTCCGGGCCGGTTTTACCAACTTGTCCACGTTCAGCAGGGTTTTCCGCAAGTACAAAAACTGCACGCCGACCGAGTACCGCCAGGCGCATACCAAGGTAAGCCTGCATAACCACCGGGCCTGATGATCCGCGGTTTGCGCATAAGCTTTGGATCGTTTCCGCGGTATGCTTTGATTTCGCTCGTATACGCAAGAAAAACGCAACAGATGACAAGGAAATTCGCCGCATTGCTGATACAATACGGAATCATCACGGAGAGGGTTTTCTCGTTTTGCCGCGCCTGGTTATACGACATGCCGGATCATTTGCCGCCTCTCACAGGGGTAATCCCCACCGCATTTGACGCGGTGCGGGCAGGCGTGCAATCCGGCCGCCGGCGCCCAACGATGCCCTCACCCGTTCAACTTGAGGGAGGCAGAGCCAATGACCGTTACCCAGCCCGTTCTCTGGGCGGATTTTCCCGATCCGGACGTCATCCGGGTGGGAGGCACCTACTATATGATCACGACGACGATGCATCTGTTCCCGGGCGGGCAGATTCTGAAGTCCGGCGATTTGTTGCATTGGGAGCACTGCGGCTATGTGTTTGACACGCTGGGTGATTCCCCCGCGCAGCGGCTGGACGGGGGCAACTGCTACGGCAAGGGGATGTGGGCGGCCACGCTGCGCTATCACAACGGAGAATACCACGTGGTCTTCACCTGCAACGACACCCACCGAAGCTGCCGCTACACGGCAAAGGCGCCGCAGGGACCCTGGCTGCGGCACGAGATGCGCGGATTTTTTTACGATCCGTCGCTGCTGTTCGATTCGGACGGGCGTGTGTATATCGCGCACGGAAACCATGAGATTTACATCACGGAGCTGGAGGCCGACCTCTCCGGCCCGAAGGAAAACGGCTTTCACCGGCTGGTGTTATCGGATGCGCCTACGATGCGCGTGGGTTTCGAAGGCACGCATTTTTATCGCATCGGCGGCCGCTATACCTTGTTTTGCATCCACTGGCCGAACGACGGTTCTGCCAGGCGGACCGAGGTTTGCTACACGGCTTCCTCTTTGGAGGATGCGTTTACAGGCGGAACCATCGTAGACGACGATCTCGGCTTTTTTAACATGGGCGTGGCGCAGGGAGGCGCGGTGGAAACGCCGGACGGGCGTTGGTACCTGATGTTGTTTCAGGATCACGGCGCCGTTGGCCGTATGCCCATCCTGGTTCCGATGACCTGGGCCGACGGGTTTCCGTCGGTGGAGCGCATCCCCAGGGAGATCACGGCGGATACGCCCGATGCCCCGGAACGCTTGCCGATGCCCTTATATACATCCGATTCCTTGCGCAGCAAGCCTTTGAACCCCCTGTGGCAATGGAACCACGAACCGGCCGAAGCGCTGATCAGCATAACTGCGCAAGGCCTCCGGCTGACCGCAGGGCGTGTTGTTCACCAATTGGATCAGGCGCAGAATACGCTGACGCAGCGCACCTTCGGCCCCGCATGCGAGGCGGCCGTCACAGTAGACGCATCCGAGCTTAACCCCGGCGATTATGCCGGTTTATGCGCGCTGATCGGCTGCTTTTGCCAGCTGGCGATCACCCGGGACGGGGACGGCTGGTATCTGTCGCTCATCTCCAAAGAAGCGCAGCCAGCGGCGTATGCCATTCAGCCGTCAAGCGAACCGGTCGCAGAACGGGTTCGCCTGCGCTGGAACCGGCCGCAGGTTACGCTGAAAGCATGTTTTGACTTTCAGGATTTGGCGGATACCGTGTCCTTTTTCTACGAAGAGAACGGCGTCTGGCAGCCGATCGGCCGTCCGCACGCCCTGGTATACCGGCTGGATTTTTTCGTAGGCTGCCGGATCGGCTTGTTCTGTTACGCAACGCAAAAGCCTTCCGGCAGCGCGGTTTTTGCGGACTTTCAATACGAAATCAAGCAGTCCGCCCTGCCGCGGAGGTAATCGAACACCCATCGAGAGAGCGCCTAATTCATTCCACAGGAATAGAACCTCCCGCCGCGGACGTTCGGGTCGCGGCGGGAGGTTCTTTTACGACGGCGTGGTTTAGAAATTCGTGGTATCCGGGTCTGTGGCAAGCCCGGCAGCGCCGGTCATGCCTGTAAGCAGCTCCATGTCCTGCGGATCCAAAGCAAAGTCAAACACATTCAGGTTCTCCATCATCCGGCCCGGATCGGCCGATTTGGGGATGGGCAGATAACCGCGCTGGATACTCCAGCGAATGGCAATCTGCGCGATGGATTTACCGTACTTTTCCGATAGCGCGCGCATCTGCGGTACGGCAAATATTCCGCCGGACCCCAGCGGGCTGTAAGCCGTAAGGATCATATGCTGGCTGCGGCTATAGGCTACAACGTCTTCTTGCGTATCGCCGGGGCACAGGCGGATTTGGTTGACCATCGGCGCGACGGTTGCGGTGGTGAGCAGCGGTTCGATGTGCCGCCGGTGGAAATTGCTTAACCCGATGCTGCGGATTTTACCGGCACGGTACAGCTCCTCAAACGCCTTCCAGCTGCCGGCGTTCGCCTCCTGCCACCGGTCGCGGAAGGCAACCGGGTTGGGCCAGTGGATCAGGTACAGGTCCAGATAGTCCAGGCCGAGCCGCGTCATGGTCTGCGCAAAGGCCGCCATGGTGCGTTCGTATCCGTGGTCGGGATTGTCCAGCTTGGACGTCACAAACAGCTCTTCGCGCGGTAAGCCGCACTCCCTTACGGCAGTTCCGACGCATTCCTCGTTACGGTATACCGCCGCGGTATCGATATGGCGGTATCCCCCGCGGATCGCGGTTTTGATCAGCGCAACGCCGTTCGCGTCGTTTGGAATGCCATAGCTGCCAAGCCCGATGGCGGGAATGCGCACGCCGTTGAGAAGCGTATAGGTGTCATGAATGGTCTGCATATTTGTTCCTCCCTGTTTTCGTTGACAGCGGCGGCCGGTGCCGGTACAATCATAATAGACCTTCACGTTAACGTTAAGTCAAGCGCGCGTGCAAGAAGGAGACGATCACAGCCATGGGTTATACCGTTAAGGAAATCGCGGAGAAAACCGGCCTGAAGCCGCACGTGCTGCGTTACTATGAAAAGGAAGGGCTGCTCCCCCGCGTGAAACGCACCCAGGGCGGTATCCGCCAGTATACGGAGAAGGATCTGGAGTGGCTCGGCCTGATCCGCTGCCTGAAGAACACGGGGATGTCCATCAAGCAGATCCGTGATTTTGTCAGCCTGAGCCTGCGCGGCCCCGAGACGCTGAAGAAGCGGTGCGAGCTTTTACAATGCCACCGGGAGGACGTTTTGGCCAAGATCTCCGAGATGCAGGAACACCTGGAAACCGTCACGCATAAGATTGGCTATTTCACAAGCTGCCTCAACGAGTACCAGTCGCGTAAAAAACCTTGAAACGCTTGTGAGAGTGCGGTTTTTGCCCTGTGGAAATTATTTGACTTTGCGCTTGGAATACAGTATAATCGCATAGATGTTGAATACACCGTTGTGGCCATTGCAACGGTGTATACTCTATTCTACAAGGCTGCATGAACGCTCATGCCGTGAAAGGGGATTGTTGCATGGCGGAACAAAAGGAACGGAAGGTTGTTCTGACCAAAGAAGGCCAAAAGAAACTCGAGGCCGAATTGGACTACTACATCCGAGTGAAACGCAATGAAGTTGCCGAGCAAATCGCCACGGCCAGAGGGTTCGGCGATTTGAGCGAAAATGCCGAATATGACGAAGCGAAAAATGAACAGAGCCGGATCGAAGCAAGGATCGTAGAGATGGAAAACATCCTGCGCACCTGTGTGATCGTGGACGAAGACGATATCAGCACCAACGCCGTCAGCGTGGGCACGACGGTGAAGGTGAAAAACATGACGACCAGCAAAGAGCTCAGCTATACCATCGTCGGCGCGAACGAGACCAATCACCGGGAGATGAAAATCAGCTCCGAAAGCCCGATCGGCTCCACGCTGCTGGGCAAAAAAATCGGCCAGCAGGTTTCCGTGGATACGCCGGGCGGCGTTCTGAAGCTGAAGGTTTTGCAGATCAGCCGGTGAGTTCGGCACGCCCCGAAAGGATGAATACGATGACCCCCGATACGCAAGCCCCCGATTTGCAGACCCAAAATGCGCCGCCGCTGACCGAGCTGCAGCGCAGCGAACAGGAAACGATACGCCGCGAGAAGCTCAATCACATGATCGGCGAAGGCGCAAGCCCCTATGCGATCACGCATTTTCCGGTGACGAGTTCCAGCGAGAAGATCCTGTGCGGTTTTGATACCCTGGAGGGCAAAACCGTAACGATCGCCGGGCGGATGATGAGCAAGCGCGTGATGGGCAAAGCCGCGTTCGCGCATATTTTGGATGCGGACGGACAAATACAGATTTACGTTCGCCGCGATGACGTCGGCGACGACGCGTATCTGGCATTCAAAGCCTTCGATATCGGCGACGTTCTGGGCGTAACGGGCCTGGTGTTCCGCACGCAGAAAGGCGAAATCAGCCTGCACACCGAAAGCCTGACGCTGCTTGCCAAAAGTTTGAAAGTGCTGCCGGAGAAGTATCACGGCCTGAAAGACCCCGATCTGCGCTACCGCCAGCGGTATATGGATATGATCGTCAATCCCGAAGTACGGGACACGTTCCGCAAGCGCACGCGGATTATCAAAGCCGTGCGCGACTTTTTGGATTCGCGCGGGTTTATCGAAGTGGATACCCCCGTGCTGCAGACCATCGAGATCGGCGCCGCCGCCCGCACGTTCAAAACGCACCATAACGCGCTGGATATCGACATGTTTCTGCGCATCGAAACGGAGCTGTACTTGAAGCGCCTCATCGTGGGCGGATTTGATAAAGTATACGAAGTGGGCCGCCTGTTCCGAAACGAAGGGATGGACGCGACGCACAACCCGGAGTTTACGAGCGTCGAAACCTATCAGGCGTTTGTGAACTACCATACCGTGATGGAAATGGTGGAGCAGCTTTACGCCTATGTGGCGGAAACCGTATGCGGCACGACGCTCGTACCCTATCAGGGGCAGATGATCGAACTGAAAGCGCCGTGGAAGCGCGTCACCATGGCGGACGCCGTGGAAGAAGCTTGCAGCATCCGCTACGCGGACTGGACTGCCGACGAAGAGGCCCGCGAAGCTTTGCAATCCAAAGGCGTGCACTGCGAACCTTTCTGGAAGCGCGGCGACTGCCTGGCGGCGCTGTTTGACGAATACGTGGAAGCGGCGCTGATTCAGCCGACCTTCATCACGGATTACCCTGTGGATATTTCGCCGCTTGCCAAGCGCAAGCCTGAAAACCCGGATCTGACGGAGCGGTTTGAGTTTTTCATCAACGGCCACGAAATGGGCAACGCCTTCTCGGAGTTGAACGACCCCATCGATCAGCGCAAGCGTTTTGAAGAGCAGGTGCGCGTACGCCAGGCGGAAGGTATCCGCGCCGAAGTGGACGAGGATTACTTGAACGCGCTGGAACTGGGCATGCCGCCGACCGGCGGGCTTGGATTTGGTATCGACCGCATGGTGATGCTCTTTACCGATAACGCTTCCATCCGTGACGTGCTGCTGTTCCCGACGATGAAGCCTGTTAAGTAGGAAGCGGCGCACACAGGAGGTACGTATGAGTATTCAGATGCCGATCACCAAGCGGAAAATCAACCATCATTTTCAATACGCCGTATGGATGTACCTGCTGTTGGCGGCGCTTGCCCTGTTTGGCTGGAACCTGATCTACACCACCACGCGTTACCGGCCGCCGGAAAACAAGCAGGTGGAGTTTTACGTACAGGCGGGTTCTGCCAGCGAAGAAACGCTCAAGGCTCTCACGGATCAAATCCATCAGGAAATCATGCCCGAAATGGAGCTGGTGGATGCGGTCGTCGTCTCGATTACGGACGATTACTACGGCAACATGCAGCTGACCGTGTGGATCAGCGCGGCCCAGGGCGACGTTTACCTGCTATCGAAGGACTATTTTACGCAATTCGCTGCAAGCGGCGCGTTTATGGATCTGCAGCCGTTCATCGACAGCGGAGCGCTCCAAACGGAGGGTTTGGATCTGGAAGGCGGTACAGTAAGCCAGACTGATGACTCCGAAATTTCCGGCCTCTACGGTATCCCCGCAGCCGGGCTGACAGGTTTTACCGACTATTTGATCGACCCTGCGGACATGGTGCTGTGCGTGCTCTACAACAACGGAAACGACGAGTATTCCATCGAGTTTTTGAACTACCTGCTTGAAAATCTGCGGTAGATAAGCATAATAAAAGCGGCGGCCTTACGGCCGCCGCTTTCAGACCGCTGACAAACCTTGTTTGGAAGCGGGATGACAGCCTGTTCAAAAG
>CAYRPW010000083.1:0-629 GCA_964426145.1 uncultured Oscillospiraceae bacterium | reverse complement strand
GCGCCGTCGCGTAGGTGACAACGCAGATGCGGTGTTTTCAACAGGTTGAAGCGGCGGCCGTAAGGCCGCCGCTTTTTGGTTCTTCCCGTTATTCCTCAGCCCCGACCGCGGCCTCTCCCTTGTGCTCCAGCACGTAGATTGCCATCGCGCATTCCAGGCGTTTCTGCTCGAGGCGGCATTCCATTTCGTAGGGTTTTCCGATATCGCCGTTGAAAGCGTGCGCGTTGGCCGCGCAGCCGCCGCTGCAATAGAAGCGGGCCCAGCAGTCGCGGCATTTTTCTTTGGCAAGCACGTGGTTGCCGCGGAAAATCGTTTGCATCTGGGTATCGAACGTTTCGTCCAGCACCGAGCCCATGCGCATATGGCTGCGGCCCACAAACTGATGACAGGGATAGATATCGCCGTCCGGCGTTACGGCAACGTATTCGTTTCCGGCGCCGCAGCCCGTGAGGCGTTTCTGCAGGCACGGGCCCCCGGTCAGATCCAGCATGAAATGGAAGAAATTAAACCAGCGTCCGTCGCTGCGGCGTTTCAGGTACTCTGTCCCAAGGCGGTCGTACTCTGCCGCAATCGCGGGCATATCCTCCGGCCGCAGGGCGTACTCCCGGCTTGCGTCGGTCACCACAGGC
>CAYRPW010000082.1:1863-7779 GCA_964426145.1 uncultured Oscillospiraceae bacterium | reverse complement strand
AGCCGCGAAAAGGCACGCCGGCGGCCAACCGCTCCCAATCGTCGGCGTAGGGCGTCAATTCGTCGAGCGTCGTGAAGCAGGCAACTGTCTACGCCGCCGCGTCCAACACGTCCAATTCTGCGGCGCTCATGTCATTGTTGAAAACCAAGGTCGTGACGGCCCTGAGCGCCGCCGGGTATCAGGCGACGGCAGCCAACACAACGCTGCAGACAATCAACAGTATATCCGCGCATACGCCTAAGTATGCGTCTCCCAGTAAACTTTATACGAAGATGGATTTTTCGTTGACCGTCAATACCTACAACGCAAGCAACGCATATGTTTCGATCACGACTACGGTTACCTGCGATATATTCAGTGAGCTGGAAAGTTTGCTGGGCATGGGAATCCAATCCGGCAATAACGAACTTTGGTCTGTAACGTCAGGCAGCGGTACTTTCAAAATCCAGGCCAGGCGGTATGGACACGGAATCGGCATGAGCCAACGCGGCGCGATGTATATGGCGCAGCTTGGATTTTCGTACGATGAGATTCTGGGTTTTTATTATCCTGGCTGCACCCGCGTCGGCTGTATTTTCACCCATACCATTCTGTCGCCTTCGTCGTCGGAAACGATTACCACAAGCGAAACTCCGGCAGACATTGATGCCGGAACCACGGACGGCAGCGTTCGAGGCGTTGTGACGCTTTCCACCGACGAAAAACTTGCCGTACGCAGTTCGAAATCCGCCAGCGCATCCGTGCTGACGGTCTTAGCGAATGGAACGCCCGTAAGCGTTCTATCCAACGACGGAACCTGGTGCCTAGTGACGTACGGGAGCATTACGGGATACGTGCAAACCGGCGCGCTGAGTTTACTGGGAACCGCTCCTGAAAGCAGCAGTACGTCCGTGTCCGCCGTGGCAGGCTTTGCGGTGGTTGCGGCAAACGGTTACTTAAACCTGCGTTCATCCGGAAGCTTTACGGCATCCATTCTTTCAACGGCCCCTGCCGGTGCGATCGTTACCGTATTATCATGGAATAGCACGTGGGCAAAAATACAATACGGAACGATCGTCGCATATGCCGCTTCGGATTACCTGACGTTTTCCGCTGCATATCCGGAGAGTATTCAGGAACCGGATCTGCCCGATACGGATGACGATGAGGATGCAAGCGGCAGCGATTCCCTTACGGCCACAGTGGCAACGCAGTCCGGTTCTTTGAATATGCGCCAGTTACCGCAAGCCGGCAGCGCTATTCTGACCACCATTCCCAAAGGCGCAGTCGTCACGGTTACCGGTAAGGGAGATACGTGGAGCGGCGTTCAATATCTGGGTATTGACGGTTATGTGATGACAGAGTTCCTTGCGTTTGCAAGCGATACGGACGACGGGGACGATGACGCCGAAGAAACGCAATCCATGACGGCAATTGTCAGCACGCAATCGGGATCACTCAATATGCGGGAGCTTCCCCAGGCAGGCAGCGCGATCTACCGCACCATTGCGCGCATGGAAACCGTACAGGTGGTAACCAAAGGCAGCGAGTGGTGCCAGGTAACCTACGCCGGTGTTACCGGCTATGTGATGACCGCTTTCCTCACGTTTGTGGAAGCCGATGATACGGAGGAAACCGATCAGGAAGATGACGATACCGAAACACAAACCGTAACGGCAGTCGTCAATACGGAATCCGGCTCACTCAATCTTCGCGCGGAAGCTGTTGCGGGCAGCAAGGTATTGACCAGGATACCCAAAGGCGTAACGGTCATCATATTGCAAACGGTTGGAGACTGGTCCTACACAAGCTATCAGGAATATTATGGATATGTGCTCAACGCATATTTAACGTTTTCCGGCTCGGGTGAAGAAACTGCCGAACCGGAGGTATTTACGGCAACGGTAACGACGTCCGGCGGGTCGCTGAATCTTCGCGAGCAGCCAAACGGTAACGTACTGACGCGAATTCCGCCAAACGAAGTCATCACGGTGTATCAAAAAGGGGCGGATTGGTGTTATCTGTGCTATAACGGCGTTTATGGATATGCAATGACGGCCTACTTAACGTTCGTCCAAAGCGATACGCAGGAGGATACGAACACAGACAGCGACACAGACAGCGAATCGGAGGCGAGCGGCGGCTCTTCCACGGGAACGGCGACCAGCGCCACGGTAACGGTGGATGGCGGCTCTCTGAATCTGCGCGCCGCGAAAAACGATACTGCCGATATCATCACGACGATACCAGACGGAGCCGTGATTTCTTTGCTAGTGCAGTCTACGGCATGGTGTAAGGTGCAATACGGCGCTTATCAGGGATACGTACAGACGCGGTATTTACAGTTGATGACAAGCACCGCAACGACAGCCGCAGCGGAAACCGGCACAGCGGACTTAGATGCGAACAAATTTGACCCGCTGACGGCGTGGGTGAATACGGCGTCAGGCTCGCTTAACCTGCGGGAAACGGCGTCGCAGGATGCGGCTGTTGTTACGCAGATACCGCAGTATTCGCAGGTAACGGTCCTGACGGAGATCCAGGAAACCTGGTGTCAGGTGCAATATGGTACGATTACCGGCTACGTGCTCTCCGCCTACCTTGTGACGACCGATCCGTCTGCGGCGGAAGCCGCGGACGTTGATGGTGAAACAACGACTGACGATGCGGACAGCGCCGGGAGCGATGATGAATTGCCAATGGATTCAACGCTGCATGAGCCGGACCATGAAATCATCGTTTATATAAGGCCGCCTGGCGGAGCCACAACGCTTGAGCTTTTCGATGCGTGTTCACAAGATAGTGAGCTCCTGCAGGATATGACGGAAAACACAGCGGTTGAGATTATTCAGGTGGGGGATACCTGGTGCGAAATCATCTATCTGGATCAGTCGGGATTTTGTCTGAGGGATGGTTTGTCTTTCTTTGCAGAATGAAGTGTTTGCTCGCGACGGCGAGCAGTGGGACGATTTGCAGAATAACGGATTGAAAATCCTGCAAAAAAAGGCGGGATTCCGTTTCGGTATGGATTCGGTGCTGCTTGCCGATTTCACCCGCGTGAAACCCGGCGAGAACATAGCCGATTTCGGCACAGGCAGCGGAATATTGCCGCTCCTCTTAAGCCAAAAAGAGAAAAGCGCAATATTTCATGCGTTTGAATGGCAAACGGAAATCGCCGATATGGCCAGCCGCAGCGTGCGGTTCAACGGTCTGGATAACCGGATATTTTTATATGACGAAGATATCCGCAGCGCGGAGCGAATCCTTGGCAAGGCGAGCGTACAAGCCATCGTATGCAATCCGCCATACGGTAAAAAAGATACCATCATTCCCAGTCAAACGGAAAACAAACGGCTGTCCAAACATGAAACGGACTGTGAAATCGGTCAGTGGCTGGCATCGGCAGCGGCGATACTGAAAAACCAGGGTCGTATAACCCTGGTATTTCCCGCACCTCGCATGCTGGAACTGCTGGATAGTATGCGGCAATACCGGCTGGAACCCAAACGGCTTCGCATGGTATGCGGCAAGGCTGATAAAGCGCCGTATTTGCTTTTGGTGGAAGGAATGAAGAACGCGCGGCCGATGCTTCACTGGCTCGCGCCGCTGATCGTGCATCATGCGGACGGCAGTGAAACCGAAGAAATTCGGAAGATTTACAACAGTGGTCGCTTATAGACTGCAATAGGCTTTGGCAATTTCGGCAGCGAGACGCGCGTTGCTTAACACCAGTTTGATGTTGGCTTCCAGCGATTCCCCCTGCGTTAATTCTTTGACGGTGGAAAGCAGGAAAGGCGTAACGTCTTTCCCCTTGATTCCTTGTTGGGAAGCCATCTCAAGCGCCGTTTGAATCACGTCGTTGATGAGGTCTTCGGGCATCGCGTCTTCCGGCGAGATCGGGTTCGCGATAATCAAACCGCCGCGCAGGCCGCAGGCGTATTTCGCCTTCATGCAGCGGGCAATGTCCAAAGGCGTGTCCATACGCGCGTCTACGCTGAAGCCGCTTTTACGGCAATAAAACGCGGGCAGTTCATCCGTTTGATACCCGAGCACGGGCACACCCTTCGTTTCCAGATACTCAAGCGTTAAGCCGATGTCCAGGATGGATTTGGGACCCGCGCAAACGACGGCGACGTCGGTCTGTGCAAGCTCCTCAAGATCCGCAGAAATGTCCATGGTGGTCTCCGCCTGGCGATGTACGCCGCCGATCCCGCCGGTTGCAAACACCGCAATACCGGCCATGGCAGCCCCGATCATCGTCGCGGCAACCGTGGTTGCGCCGTCACTTTGCCGGGACATCAAAACGGGCAGATCACGCCGGCTTGCCTTGATGATCCCCGTGCCTTTTTTCCCAAGGTGCTCGATCTGCTTCTCGCTGATGCCTACGGTCAGAACGCCGTCGAGTATCGCGACGGTTGCGGGAATAGCTCCGTGTGCCCGCACTTCCTGCTCCACACGCAGCGCGGTTTCTACGTTCTGCGGGTAAGGCATGCCGTGTGAGATAATCGTCGATTCCAAAGCGACAACCGGCTTGTGATCACGGATTGCCTGGCTTACGGCATCACTTGCCGCAAAGTATGGATTCATGAGCGCTCCCTCTTTTCTTCGATCAACGATTGAATGGCGGATGGAGTTAAGTCTGTTGAGACTGCCTGCGCACTTCGGGCCGTTACCGCCGCGGCCGCCAGCGCAGCCTGCAGAATGTGTTCGGGTTCATCACCGTGCAATATGCCAAGGAACGCCGCCGCGCTGAAAGCGTCGCCGCAGCCGTTGGCATTGCGTGCGATTACGGAATAGGAATTCTGCAGATGCCGACTGCCGCCGCTGGATACGAACGCGCCCGCTTTCCCAAGCGTTATGAAAACATGGGGGATGCCGATCGCATGAAGGCGGTCAGCCGCCACGCACAGGGAAGAGTAACTCGCAGTCACCGGTGTTTCAAGCAATGCCGAGGCTTCCAGCAGGTTCACCTTCAATCCGTGCAAGCTGTGAAGCGAGGGAATCAATTTGATCACCTTTTTGGTGGATACACCGTCTGCAAAGAGAGGTACACGGCAACTGCTTGCGATCAGAGCAATCGTCTCCTGCGGGATATTCGTATCGATCACAACGGCATCCGCCCGGTTGATGATTGGCAATTTCTCCTGCACAAACGAAGGAATCAACCGCTCGCAAATCCGCATGTCGTTGACGGCAACATGCATCTCTCCGTTTGAATCGTTGACGGAGATATAGTAGGGCGACTGCATTTGGGGCGCGATCAGCGAATGATCCACGCATATGCCCGCCGCGGCCGTATAAGAGAGCATGTGCCGTGAAAACGGATCGTCTCCGAAGGCGGCGATCAAGGTTACGGTCTGCCCAAGACGCGTTAAATTTTCGGCGATGTTGCGGCCGACGCCGCCGAAGCCGATGTTGACAGTCCCCGGGTTGGAATCGTGTGAAACAAGCGGCTTGGCGGAAACGGCAAAGATATCCACACAGCTGCCGCCGATGATGACGATGTGTTTTGACACGCAATAGTCCTCAATAGAGACGATATAAGGAAACCACTTTCCCGAGAATCGTAACCTGTTTGCATAAAATGGGGCGCATCGCAGGGTTTTCCGGCTGTAAGCGAATATGTCCGCTTTCGCGATAGAAACGTTTTACGGTAGCCTCGTCGTCGATCATCGCTACGACGATATCGCCATTATTGGCGTCCTGCTGTTTACGAATGACTACAAAATCTCCGTCCATGATTCCGGCGTCAATCATGCTGTCGCCGCGCACGCCAAGAATATAATGTTCCCCGTCGCCCAGCAAGGCATTGGGAATCGTGATATATTCTTCGATATTTTCACTGGCAAGTATGGGAATACCCGCGGTAACGCGGCCTACGACCGGTACGGCGGAAACCATTTCGGAGGCTTGCAGTTCCGCAGACAAAGAAATAGC
>CAYRPW010000082.1:0-1853 GCA_964426145.1 uncultured Oscillospiraceae bacterium | reverse complement strand
GGTGGATGTCGAGCGAAGGCCCGTAGCTTCGCAGATTTCCCGAACGGATGGGGGATAGCCCTTATCTTTGACTACCTTTTTAATATAGGTAAAGATGCGATCCTGACTTTCTCCGCGCGGATTGCCCATACCGATCACTTCCCTGCAAACATATGTTCTAATTAGAGAATATCATACTCTCCGGGATATTTCAAGTTGATTCGGCCGGGCTATCGTTCTCTTGGCTATCTTCCTGCGTTAACCTGGTGCTCAGAGCCGCTTCCCGCATCCGCTTATCGCTCATGCTTGCGTAATGCTTGCGTGTTGTGTTGACGTCCGAGTGTCCCAGTGCTTCCGCAACCAGGTAAATATCCTGCGTTTCCCGGTATAAATTGGTTGCGTATGTGCTTCTCAGTTTGTGCGGGCTGATCCGTTTTTTCAGCGGAACAACGATCTCGGCATATTTCTTGACCATTTTTTCAACGGCCCGCTGTGTGATGCGCTTGCGCTGCAAGGAGAGGAAAAACGCGTTCTCATGCGTGGCTTCCGCAGTGATCTTCTGCCGTTCCTCCTCGTATGCCTTCAACGCATCGCCCGTTTCATCCGGGAAATAGAGGATCACTTGATTGCCGCCTTTCCGGGTAACCAACAATGCGTTCGCACTGAAATCGATATCCTGCAGATTGATGCCGACGCACTCGCTGACGCGAATACCGGTACCCAAAAACAACAGGATGATGGCAAAATCACGAACGCCGATCAGCTTATGATAGGCCTGCTGGCGTGACGTGAGCTGCTCGCCTGTTGAAACGGCACGGATCAAACGATGCATTTCATCGGGCTCCAATAAGAGAATCGGTTTGTTGTGTATTTTCGGCAGCGCAACAAGAGCGGCGGTATTGCTGGGTATGCGTTCGGTGCGGAAAAGATAGTTAAAATAGGAACGCAGGGAGGACAACTTGCGCATAACACCGTAGGATTGGTTTTTGAGCATGCGCTGCTGCTGGTCTCCGTCCATTCCGTTATCCTTAAAATAAAGCGTCAAGTACTCTGCGTATAACTCAATATCTCTGGCTTTCAGCTGCGCGATATCGGAGTCGGTCAATTCTGAGGTGTTTTTATCTGCGAATAGAGGCAGTTCCTTGTTGGCAAACGTAAAGAACGTGTTTAAATCGATCGTATAGGCAAGGCGCGTCAGAATGCTGGAAGTGGTCAGCAAACTGCGGATAAAATCAGAGCAGGAACGGGGGAGCGCCGCCAGCATTGAACGGATGATCAGTGTCCGTTTTTGATCCGACATTTCCTGGTAGGTTTGTTCCGGCAACGGGATGCACCTCCAATTGAGTACGGTGTTACTATTCGCTAAAGTAATATCGAGTTTACGATGTGACCCTGCACCTGTGAAATCGAAGTGCGACCTTTCACAGGAGAATGAGCGTGTTCCGCCAATATAAACCCGCTGCAACATTGATTGTGTATTGGTAGAAGCGGTAACAGGCACAGCGCCGTGCATTCGCACCGCGAGCGGTTTGGGCTGAGAAACAGGAATGCGTATATCGGCTGCCGTGGAAGAAACGTAAGGTTTAACCGGTTTGTTCAAGTGCTTGCCGTATCAGTACGGAAGCAATCGTAAGCGCTTTGATGCGCCGTGCCAAAAGCGTATGCTGCGCGGTGCCGCATTTTAGTTTTGGCTGCACCTTTTCGCATTTGGCAATCGTAGATAGAATGGCGCGCAGCGCTTCCTCCAGGTCTTCTTTGGAAAACGCAGACATATGCTCACTTCCCATTTTCGAATACAAGGAAAGACGATCCTGGTCGTACGATGAATTCACCGGCCCAATTATTCGTTAAAGTATTCTTTAGCGAATAGATAA
>CAYRPW010000081.1:0-7798 GCA_964426145.1 uncultured Oscillospiraceae bacterium | reverse complement strand
CCTGGGCGGCGCGGTGAACCGCGATGCGCTCCGGCGGCAGCTGACGCTGATGATGCGCATGGGGGCCAACGCCGTGCGCACCGCGCACAACCCGCCCGCCGAAGCATTCATGGAACTGGCGGACGAGCTTGGGCTTCTGGTGATGTCCGAAATCACGGACGTCTGGCGCGAGCCGAAAACACAGTTTGATTACGCCCGCTTCTTTGACGAGTGGATCGAGCGCGACGTTGCCGCCTGGGTACGCCGCGACCGCAACCACCCGTCGCTGATTTTATGGAGCGTCGGAAACGAAATCCACGACACGCACCTGGACGCGGACGAAGGCAAAAAAACGCTGCGCCGCCTGATCCACCTTGTGAAAACGCACGATCCAAACGGCAACGCGGCCGTTACGTTTTGTTCCAACTATATGTGGTGGGAGAATACGCAGCGCTGCGCCGACGAGATCAAGCTCGTCGGCTACAACTACGCCGAAGCGCTGTATGCCGATCATCATGCCGCGCATCCCGATTGGGTGATTTTCGGGGGTGAAACCGCGTCCAGTGTGCAAAGCCGCGGGATTTACCATTTCCCGCTTTCTGTGCCTCTGCTTTCGGACGACGATCTGCAGTGCTCCGCGCTTGGCAACAGCGGCACAAGCTGGGGCACGAAAGATTTGGAAGCGATGATCGTAAACGATCTGCGCACGCCCTATTCCCTCGGCCAGTTTGTCTGGACCGGGCAGGATTACCTGGGCGAGCCGACGCCGTACCAAACGAAGAACGCCTATTTCGGCCACGCGGATACCGCGGGCTTTCCCAAGGATACGTATTATTTGTTTCAGGCCGGGTGGCTTTCATTCTCGCGGCAGCCGGTGCTGCATCTGTTCCCGTACTGGGATTTTTCTCCCGGACAGGTTATCGACGTGCGGGTGTGCACCAACGCCCCGGCCGTGGAGCTGTTCTTAAACGGCGAAAGCCTGGGCAAACGCGCCATGGAAGGGCGGCTGCTGGCCGATTGGCAGATCGCGTACCGCCCCGGCGTGCTGGAAGCCGTCGCGTACGATTCGCTGGGCGCGCCGGTGCTCACCGCGCGGCGGCGCTCGTTCGGCGACGCGGCGATGCTTGCGCTTGCGGACGAAGTCTACGGAGAAATGCATTTTATCACTGTCCGCGCGCTGGACGCGGAGGGCAGCCCCGTGGAAAACGCCAACAACCGGGTGCGCGTCCGTGTGCGGGGCGGCAGGCTTCTGGCGCTGGATAACGGGGATTCCACCGATTTTGAACCGTATCAGGGCACCGATACGAAGCGCCTGTTCTCCGGCATGCTGCTGGCCATCGTCCGGGCGGAGGCGGGGGAAACGCCGGTTGTGGACGCGGCTTTCTGCACGGACGACGTTCCCGTGCGCAAAGTGGAGCTGACGCGGGCGGGCGACACCGTAACGGCGACGCTGTTCCCGAAAAATACAACCTGCGCCGATCTCCTCTGGCGCGTTGCCGATGCGGCGGGGATCGACAGCCCCATCGCGTCTCTGGCCGTGCGGCCCGGCGGCCTGCAGGCTACGCTGACTGAGAAGGGCGACGGCGTATGCTACGTGCGCTGTTCCCCCAAAAACGGGCGGGAGCACCCGGCTTTCCTCTCCATATTGCGCGTGGAAATCCGCGGGCGCGGACAGGTGCTTTTCAACCCGTACGCGTTCGTCGCCGGCGGGCTGTACAACGCGAGCAACCGGCCCCTGGACAACGGCAACGAGCGCGGCGTGGCAACGCTGCAAACGGGGGAAAGCCACGTCGGGTTCCGCAATCTCGATTTCGGCGATTTCGGCTCGGATACGTTTGACCTTCCGCTGTTCGTTATGGAAAACGAACCCGTACCCTTCGAGGTATGGGAGGGCATGCCGCTGGAAGGCGGCGTGAAGCTTGCGGATTTTACGTATGATCTGGGCTCGGTCTGGGCGGTGTACCAGACGGCCGTCTACCGCCTGCCCAAACGCCTGAAGGGAATTTGTACGCTGTGTTTCGTATTCCGCAAAAAGCTGCATATCCGGGGCTTTCAGTTCCGCAAACTGGAGAAGGCCTACCAAACCCTGTATGCGGCGGAGTGCGACACGCTGTACGGCGATCAGTATACGGTCAATGCCGGCGCGGTGGAAAACATCGGCAACAACGTGATTCTGGAATTCCACAAAATGGATTTCGGCCAAACCGGAACGGACACGCTTCGCCTGCGCTGGCGCACGGCTCTGCAGAAAAACGCCGTGCAGGCAGTGTTTTCCGACGGGCTGCAAACCCGGCGCGCGATGCTGGAAATACCGGCGGCGCAGGACTATACCCAGCGTGATTTCCCCCTGGGCATGCGGGTTGCCGGGATGCAGACCGTGACCTTTATTTTCCTGCCCGGATGCTCGCTGGACCTTATGCAGCTTTGTTTTCTGCCCGCCTGAGGCAGCCTGCCGGACGATCGCGGTGCGCGCAAAGTTGCGCAAAGGTATTGACAATCCTCCTTGCCGTAACCTATACTGAAAGCAGAAAAATGATGAAGGCGCTTTCGCAAGCTCCAAATTTATCTCGCGTGATATACTAATATATCAGTATGGTTCGATGCTTGACGAAAGCATTTTCGACACCTTCATGGCATAGCAAAGCGAGGATCTACATGACGGCTGAATCAAGGGCGCTGCGATTGAAGAAGCGATATGAAACCCGGATGCACTTCAAGCGATACTGGACTTTATACGCCATGCTTGCGCTTCCGATCACGTATTTTATCATTTTCAAATATATCCCCATGGCCTATATTCAAATCGCGTTCAAGAAGTTTTCCATCACCAAAACGGCCTGGGAAATGGCCTGGGCGAAGAACAGCGGGTTTGAGCACTTCATCAAGGCGTTCGCCAACCGCGATTTTCTCTACGCGCTGCGCAACACCATCACGCTTAACTTTCTGGACCTGCTGCTGGGCTTCCCCGCGCCCATCATCCTGGCCATCATCTTGAACGAACTGCGGTTCAAACGCTTCAAGCGTTTCACGCAGACCGTCGCCTACATGCCGCACTTTCTGTCCTGGGTCATCATCTCCGGGCTTGCGCTGCAGCTGTTCTCCACGCAGTCGGGCCTGGTGAACATCGTTCTGAAAAACATCGGGCTGGAAGCCGTTCCGTTTCTGGAAAACTCCGCGCACTGGGTGGTTACGTACGTATTTCTGGGCATCTGGCAAAGCGTCGGCTGGAACACCATCATCTATCTGGCGGCGCTGACGGGCATCAACCCGGAGCTTTACGAGGCCGCCGCCGTAGACGGCGCAAGCCGCCTGCGCAAGATCTGGCACGTGACGCTGCCCGGGCTTCGTTCCACGATCGTGATCCTCTTAATTCTGGCGCTGGGGCGCATTCTCGGCAGCGATTTCGACAGGCCCTACGCCCTGTCAAACACGTTGGTCACCAGCGTATCCAACGTGCTGTCGGTATTTGTGTACGATTACGGCATTCAGGGCCAGCAGTTTTCGCTGGCAACGGCCGTCGGGTTCTTCCAGTCCGTTATCTGCGTCATCTTCCTTCTGGGCGCTAATACGATCGCCAATCGGTTTGGCGAACGCGGACTTTGGTAAGGGAGGAAGAGCGCAATGATTCAATCCAAGAACTCCCGTCTGGGCGACGCCGTGGTCGTCGGGATCTGCGTATTGCTGATCCTGGTCTGCTTCCTGCCCGTGCTCAACGTTTTTGCCCGGTCGCTGAGCACGCCCATGGCGCTGGTGCGGCGGGAAGTTTATCTTTGGCCGAAGGACCTGGATTTCACCGCATACTCGCTGGTGCTGAAGGACGCGAAGTACACCTGGTCGCTGGGGTGGACCGCCATCCTCACGGTCATCTGCACGATTTTGTCCATGACTATGACCACGCTGTGCGCCTATCCGTTGATCTATCAGCAGCTCAAGGGCCGCAAGCTCATCAACAGCTTCATCCTGCTGACCATGTATTTCAACGCCGGAACCATCCCCAACTTTATTCTGTTCAAGGATCTGGGGCTGATCAACCAGCCCGCGGTGCTGATTATCCCGTACACGCTGAGCGTATTCAACATGATCATCATGCGAACGTTTTTGCAGAACATCCCCGAAAGCCTCCGCGAATCCGCGGAGCTGGACGGCGCGGGGCCCGTGCGCATTCTGATTTCCATCTATCTGCCCCTGTCCACGTCCGTCATCGCCACGCTCTCGCTGTTCTACGCCGTGGGCCGCTGGAACGGCTACTCCGACGCCTTGATGTTCATGAACACCAATAAAACCTACTATCCCATCCAATTGCTTTTGTACTACATCATCCAGTCCAAAACCAGCGTGGACGCCGCAACGCAGG
Organism: uncultured Oscillospiraceae bacterium; assembly: GCA_964426145.1. Classification (GTDB taxonomy): domain Bacteria; phylum Bacillota; class Clostridia; order Christensenellales; family Aristaeellaceae; genus CAXXOK01. The sequence goes on along the minus strand of CAYRPW010000081.1, from coordinate 3,465 downwards.
AAGGCTTCACGTCGCCGGGCGCGTCGGAATCCATCAAGGCGGCAACCGTGATGATCGCGACCATCCCCATCCTGCTCGTATACCCGTGGCTCCAGCGCTACTTCATTTCGGGCGTCACACTGGGCGCGATGAAGGGCTGACAACCGTACCCGGCACGCCTTGCACAGGCTGTGTTCATGGTAATAAAAAAAGGAGGGCAACCCATGAAAAAACTACTCGCGTTTCTCTTGACCTCCATGCTGATGGTTTCCCTGATGGCTCCCATTGCATTGGCCGCGGATGCGGGCTTTGTGGATGGAAAGTTCACGGAAACGCGCCACATCACCGTGGAAATCTTCGACCGCAGCACCGACGGAACCATTGCGGATGACAACGTGTACACCGATTTCATCAAACAGGGCATGCTTGACCAGTACAACGTCGAAGTCGAGTTTGTCACGGTTCCCCGCTGGGAAGAAAACAACCTGATCCCCACCTATCTGGCCGCCGGCAGCGCGCCCGACGTCAGCTACACCTACAACGACGGCGCGATCTACACCTACTTCATGCAGGATGCCGTACTCGATTTGCAGCCGCTGCTGGACGAGTATAAGGACCTCATCCCCGATCTGACCTCGCTGCTTGGCGAAGCCAACATGACGTGGAAACTCGATCCCGTCACCGGCACCAACTACGCCATCTGCGCCCGCCGTATGAACGTGGCCCGCATCAACACCTTCGTGCGTGAAGACTGGCTTGCCAAGCTGGGCCTCGCGGTTCCCACCACCACGCAGGAATTTGAAGACATGCTGTATGCCTTCAAAAACAATGCGGAACTGCTGCTAGGCGCCGACGCCGACAAGATGGTCCCCTATGCCATGACCGAAGACGTGGGCTGGGAAGCCAACAACATTCTCTACTCCTTCGTGCCCGACGAATATACCACCGATAAGTATAACTACCTCTACTTTGACGACCGGCAGTTCCTGCTCCCGGGCGTTAAGGAAGGCGTACGGATGCTCAACAAGTGGTTCAACGACGGCCTGATCCTTCAGGACTTCTCCCTGTATGCCGCCGGCGACGAAACCGTTGCCAACCTCATGAAAGCCGGCTTTGTCGGCGCGTTCGAAGCCAACTGGGACAACCCCTATCGCAATGGTGAAGAAAGCGTTCACTATATGCTCCAGCAGGCCCAGGGCGAAGACGCCGTGTACATCGCCATCGATCCGTTCAAAAACGATGCCGGCATCACCAAGAAGGTCAACTACTCCACCAACGACCGTTGGATCTTCTTCCCCTACACCAACGACGAACCCCTTGCGTCGCTGCTGTACCTTAACTTCATCGCGACGTTTGAAAACCGTCTCTTCCTGCAGATCGGCACCGAAGGCATCAACCATGAAGTGACCGCGGAAGGCGTCATCAAGAGCATCGCCGCCGAAGCGGGCCGCAACAAGATGTCCTCCTCCAACAACATCGACACCACCATGGTCATCAACGGCCTGGATTTGGGCGATCCCGTGAAGACCGTGCAGGCGATGGCGCTGGGTTACGCGAAGGTGGAACCGCGCTTCATCGAAACCGCCTACGCGCTTGCGCTCACCAACGGCGTCTCGTATGCGAACTATAACCTCGGCGATATCGCCGCGGCGGAAGGCATGAGCAACGTGCTGTCCGACAAGCGCAAGGTTGTGCTCAATACCGCCATCAATGCGTCCGTTGAGAACTTCGACGCTGTGTGGGATGCCGGTATGGCGGACTATCTGGCTTCCGGCGGGCAGGCGATCCTCGACGAGCGCATGGCCAAGTGGATTGCCGCGTTCGGCGAATAAGCCGCTAACCGATACCAAGTTCTGACGGTTCCTTTGGGAACTATCGCAACAAAGAAGCCGCCTGCGTTTGCAGGCGGCTTCCTTGTTTTCCCTCTTCCGGTCCGGCGGGCTACGCCTTGTCTTCCTCTACGCAGAAGCGGACGATCGCCCGGATGAGCTCCCTGGGCAGCGCTTGTCCGTAGGGGAACTGCACCGCGCCTTTGGAGGTTTTGTACGGGGTCAGCTCCGGCTGAAAGCGCTCCATGGCCTCCGCGCCCGGGTACAGGCCGATATGGGCCTTGTGGGCGGCGAAATGCACCAGGTTGTGCTTCCCGGTGAACGTCGGCATCGCCCATGCGATCCGCTCTGTGGCGCCGGGCGCGGCTTCCCGGATCAGCGCGCGCATTTCGTGCAGTACGGGCTGCACCTGGGCAGGCGCGGCGGCGATATACGCGTCGATGGTCTGCGGTTGGATGGCCTTGTCCATACTCACCCTCCCTTTAGTCCAGGGTCCTGTTGTCGCTCAATGCTTTAATCATCGCGACCGCCTCGGCAAACGGCACGGTGCCCACGTTGTCGCCTTTGCGGTTGCGGATGGTTACGGTCTTGTCCTCGGCTTCGCGGTCGCCCAGCACGAACATGTAGGGAATTTTCTGCATCTGCGCCTCGCGGACTTTGAAGCCGATCTTCTCGTTGCGCAGGTCCAGCTCGCAGCGGAGGTTCCGGTCCCACATCATTTGCTGCAATTCGTGCGCGGCCTCGTCGCTTCGGTTGGTAATGGTAAGGATCTTCACCTGCGTGGGGGAGAGCCACGTGGGGAACGCGCCGCCGAACTGCTCGGTCAGGATGCCGATGAACCGCTCCAGCGAGCCGAACGCCACGCGGTGGATCATCACCGGGCGGTGTTTTTCCCCGTCGGCGCCGACGTAGGTCAGGTCAAAACGCTCCGGCAGGTTCATATCCAGCTGAATGGTGCCGCACTGCCACGTGCGCCCGATGCAGTCGCGCAGGTGGAAGTCGATTTTGGGGCCGTAGAATGCGCCGTCGCCTTCGTTGACGGTGTAGGGCACGTTCAGCGCGTCCAGCGCGCCCTGCAGGCCTTCGGTTGCCAGCTGCCACATTTCGTCGGTGCCGATGGAGTTTTCGGGCCGGGTGGAGAGCTCCACCTTATAGGGAAAGCCAAACAGCGTGTAAACGCTGTCAATCAGCCGGTAAACGCCCATGATTTCCTCTTTGATCTGATCCGGGGTCATGAAGATGTGCGCGTCGTCCTGCGTAAAGCAGCGCACGCGCATCAGCCCGTGCAGCGCGCCGCTTTTCTCGTGGCGGTGCACCAGCCCCAGTTCGCCGCTGCGGCAGGGCAGGTCGCGGTAGCTCCACGGTTTGCGCTGAAACACCAGAATGCCGCCCGGGCAGTTCATGGGCTTGATCGCAAAATCCGTCTCGTCGATGCGCGTGGTGTACATGTTTTCGCGGTATTTATCCCAGTGCCCGCTGCGCTCCCACAGGGCGCGGTTGAGCATGATGGGCGTTTTGATTTCCTCATACCCGGCCTTGCGGTGAATTTCCCGCCAGTAATCCTCCAGAATGTTGCGTAAAATCATTCCCTTGGGGTAGAAGAACGGAAAGCCGGGGCCTTCGTCGCGCAGGTCGAATAGGTCCAGCTCGCGGCCCA
>CAYRPW010000080.1:0-7858 GCA_964426145.1 uncultured Oscillospiraceae bacterium | reverse complement strand
ACAGAGCGTCGCGAATTTGCGTCCACAACGTCTGCATCGTCTATCAACCCCTTCGTATGTTTTGTCTCTGTCAACAGTATACTACAAACCGCAGGCCAGATAAAGCCCGGAAATGCAAAAGTTGGGCGGCAATCGCATTGTTTACCGCTGTTGCACGCAAGCGGGCTTTGTCCGGCGGCCGGTTTCATGGTATAATCAGGGCGAGGAAACCGGACGGAAAAGCGGGAGGAACCCATGGAGCACAGCGGACACCGGCAGCGGATGCGGGAACGGTTCGGTAAGCAGGGCCTGGAGGGCTTCGCGCCGCATGAGATTCTGGAGCTCCTGCTGTTTTATGCCATCCCGCAGAAAAACGTCAATCCCATCGCGCACCAGCTGATCAACCGCTTCGGCTCCCTGCACGGGGTGCTGAACGCTTCACCCCAGCAGCTGATGCAGGTGGAGGGGATCGGCGAATACGCGGCCACCTTTTTGTCGCTTGTGCACAGCGCGGCAAAACAGGCCCAAAAATCCCGCGGGAAGGACAAAGCCAGGCTATCCACCCGCCAGGCCGCCGTGGATTACTGCATCCGCCTCCTGCACGGGGAAAAGCGCGAATTGTTCTATGCCGTCTGCCTGAACGGGCAGATGGAAACCATCAGCGACGTGCTGATCGCCAAAGGCTCCTTAAGCGACGTACCGGCCTACCCGCGCATCGTGATGGACGCCGTGCTCACCCACAACGCCCACGCCGTGCTGCTGTGTCATAACCACCCCAGCGGCTCGGTCATGCCCTCGCCTCAGGATCTGGAAGCCACCCGGGTGCTCTCCGGCCTGCTGCGTGAGGTCGAGGTGGTGCTGATCGACCACCTCATCGTTTCGGAGCATCAGGCGGTCAGCATGGTGCGCAACGGGCTGATCCGGCAAACGTCCACCGCCGCGGGCATCGCGGTGAAGGTGGCCGATCCCGGCGACGGGAATTTATCTCCCGGCGCGCTGAAAATTGATCATGCATCGGATACGGAGGAGCTTCTTTGATACGGAGGATATTGAAATTGGCGGGCGTTTTGCTTGGAATCGGTCTATTCTGCTACGCGGCGCTGATCGGCTACGTGGTGTACCGCGAAAAAACCGTGCCCGCGTTCTCGGATTACGATTCCATCATCGTGCTCGGCGCGCAGGTGCAGCCAAACGGCGATCCTTCGGTGCAGCTGGAATGGCGGCTGCGCACCGCCGCGGAAATGTTTTTCGCCGCGCCCTGCCCCGTGGTGGTCTGCGGCGCGCAGGGTACGGACGAACCGCGCCCCGAGGCGGACGTCATGCGCGAGCTGCTGATGCTGTACGGCGTTCCCGACGCAAACATCCACGTGGACGCCACCAGCCAGGATACCTATGAAAATATCCGCAACGCCAAGTCGATCATCAGCGCGCTGGGGCTTTCCCGGCCGCTGATTATCACCAGCGATTACCACCTGCCCCGGGCGATGGCGATCGCCGAGTGGGAAGGCTTTCATCCGCAGGGCGTCGCCAGCCCCACGCGGCAGGAAATCGGCTTCTGGCTGAAAAACCACGGCCGGGAAGCGCTCGCCTGGGTGAAATATTTCCTGAACCGCTACGTGGGGCTTTCGCTGTGACGCGGGACGAAAAGCGCCTGCTGCTGCAAAATAGGCTGTGCGCGCAGGGCGTTGCCGCGGACGGGGATGCGGCGGAGAAACTCCTGGTCTATCAGGAACTGCTGCAGCTATGGAATGAACGCCTGAACCTGACGGGGGACGCGTCGTTTGAAGCGCTGCTGGACGCCCACCTGATGGATTCGCTCACGCCCCTCGCGCTGGACGGGCTGCTGCCGCAGGGCGCAACGCTGATCGACGTGGGAACGGGGGCCGGGTTTCCGGGCATCCCGCTGGCCGTTGCGCGGCCCGATCTCAAGATCACGCTGCTGGATTCGCAAAACAAACGCCTGACCTTTCTGGAGGAAGTCATCCGCGCGCTGGGGCTATCTTCGGCCGTCACCCTGCATGCCCGCGCGGAGGATGCCGCAAGGGACGTTCGGTACCGCGAACGGTTTTCCGTCGCCGTGGCGCGCGCCGTAGCCCCGCTGCCGGTTCTGATGGAGCTTTTGCTTGCGTTCGTAAGCCCCGGCGGCATCAGCATAGCCTATAAGGGGCCGTCCGTGGAGGAGGAGCTTGCCGCGGGGCAGGCGGCGGCCCTGCTCGTGGGCGGCGGCCCGCTGCTCAGGGTTCCGGTCACAGTTCAGCATCTGCCGGATCACCGCCACTGCCTGGTGATTTGCGGCAAGCACAAAAAAACCCCCGCGCAATACCCCCGCAAGGCAGGGATTCCCGCCAAAAACCCGTTAGGGATGGAATAGGAGAAAATCGTATGGCAATCGCACAGGCACAGGTACAGGCGCAGGCGATCCAGCGTATGCGCGAGCACGGATTCACGGTCGTCGAGGTGCAAACCGCCCGGGAGGCGAAAGACTATATGCTGTCCCATATCGCGGCAGGCGCAACCGTCGGCGTCAGCGGCTCGGTATCCGTCAGGCAAACCGGGGTGCTCCCGGCGCTTGAGGCGAAGGGCTGTACCATACTCTCCCATTGGGACGTACCCCCGCAAGACGTGACGGCAACCCGGAAACAGGCCAACCTTGCGGACGTTTACCTCACCTCGGCAAACGCCGTCACCAAAAACGGCGAACTGGTGCTGATCGACGGCGCGGGCAACCGCGTTTCGGCGGTCTCTTTCGGGCCCAAACAGCTGTTTTTCGTCATCAGCCGCGGGAAAATCGTGGACGGGGGATACTCCGCCGCGGTTGCCCGGATCAAGAAAATCGCCTGCCCGCCCAACGCCCGCAGGCAAAACCTGAATACCCACTGCGCCAACACCGGCGTGTGCGACCCCGTAGCCTGCGGCGATGCCAGCATGTGCCGCATGACTTTGGTGCTGGATCTCGTGCCGCGCGGGCGCACGGCCACGGTGCTTTTTGTGGAAGAGGCACTTGGCTATTAGACCCGGGTTGTGTTACAATGTACGGTAACCATAGTATGCGGATTTCGGGAAAGGGCGGATACACCGGATGACACGCGTCCAGCGCATGATTGCGGCCAGGGAGCTTACGGATACGCAGGCGGTGATCGTTTCCAAACCTTCGAACATCTTCTACCTGTCCGGCTATACGGGCGAGGGCCTGGCGCTGATTTCACGCAACCTGTGCGCCATCGTGACGGACTTCCGGTATACGGAGCAGGCTTCGCAGGAAGCGCCGGATTTTCAGGTTCTGGGGATCGAGGGGTCGGTCACGCTGCTGCAAAAGGCGTTCGAAGCCTTCCGGCTTGAAGGCGTTTCCACCGTGTATTACGAGGACGACGAGTTCACCGTGCGCACGCACGCCAAAGCGGTGGAGACGTTCGAAGGCATGCAGCTCGTGCCGCTTGGCAACGCCATACAGCAGCTGCGGAAAATCAAGGACGCGGAGGAAATCCGCCGAATCGAAACCGCCTGCCGCATTTCCGGCGAAACCTTTGGCCGCGTTCTGCCGCTGATCCGCGAAGGGATGACCGAGAGAGAACTTGCCCGGATCCTGGAGTACGATATGCTGTCCCACGGCGCGGATAAAATGGCGTTCAGCGTCATCGTAGCCGCCGGGGCCAACGGCTCCAAACCCCATGCCGTTCCCACGAACTACAAAATCCGCAAGAACGATATGATCACGATGGATTTCGGCGCGAAGGTGCAGGGCTACTGCGCCGATATGACCCGCACCGTGGCGCTTGGCAGTCCCAGCGATGAGATGCGCAAGGTATACGGGGTGGTGCTGCAGGCCCAGCGTATGGCGCAGGACGCCGTCATTGCCGGCACGCAGTGCGCCGGGGTGGACAGGATCGCCCGGGATTATATCAGCGCGCAGGGTTACGAAGGCCGCTTCGGGCACGGGCTGGGGCACAGCCTGGGCATCGACATTCACGAAGACCCGCGGCTGAGTCCGCTTTCCAATGACGTTTTGGAGGAAAACCAGCTGGTAACGGTGGAGCCGGGCGTTTATCTGCCGGGGATCGGCGGCGTCCGGATCGAAAACACGGTGGTCGTTGCCAAAGACGGCTGCCGCTGCCTGATTACACCGGCCAGAGAGTTGATAATTCTGTAATTTCGGATCAAAAGATCGGAGGAAACACGCATGATTACGGCGGGGGATTTCAGAAAAGGCATCACCATCGAATGGGACGGCGGCATATGGAACATCGTGGATTTTCAGCATGTGAAGCCGGGCAAGGGCGCGGCGTTCGTACGCACCAAAATTAAGAACGTCACCACCGGCGCCGTGGTGGAGCGCAGCTTCAACCCCACGGACAAAATGGCCCGGGCGATCGTGGAAACCAAGGAAATGCAGTACGTGTACAACGACGGCGACCTGTACTACTTCATGGATCTGGAGACGTTTGAACAGGTCCCCATGAACAAGGATGCGGTGGAGGACGCCGTTCCCTATGTGAAGGAAGGCAGCAACGTAACCGTGAAGATCATCAAGGGCGTGCCGTTCAGCGTAACGCCCCCCAACTTCGTGGAACTCGAAGTTACCGATACCGAACCCGGCTTCAAGGGCGATACCGCCAGCAACACCTACAAGCCCGCGACGCTGGAAACCGGCTACTCGCTGCAGGTGCCGCTGTTTATCAACATTGGGGACCGCATCCGCGTGGATACCCGCGTGGGCGAATATATGGAGCGCTGCTGACCGGTTTCCGCAATACCTGTGCGGAGAAAGGGAGAGCCTATGAAACGGATTACGGATCGTACGTCATACCTTCACGGTCTGGCGGAGGGGCTTGGCATCGACAGGGAAAAGAACGAAAACAAACTGATGCTGGAAATGCTGACCGTGATGGAAGAGATGGCGCAGAAAATCGTGGAGCTTGACGGCGATATCGACGAGCTTGATGAGTACGTGGCTTCCATGGAAAACGATTTGAGCGACGTGGAAGACGCGCTTTTTGCCGACGACGAGGACGACGACGACGACGAAGCGGACGAAGAGTTGGACGAGGACGAAGAGGTGGAGGTCAATTGCCCGCACTGCGGCAAGGAATTCACCATCCGCGCGGGGCAGATCAACTTCGACGACGACGTGCTCTGCCCGGCCTGCGGGAAAAGCATTCTTGACGCTGCCGACGAACAAACCTGAGAATGTACAGGCTGGAAGAGCGCCTGTCAGGCAATGCTTATTGACACACAGGACCCCTTTCACCATCAGGTGAAAGGGGTCTTTGTTTTACCCTAACTGCCGGAACCCAAGCTTTGCGCCGCAGCTCTCGCGGATGATGAGCGCCGGGGCGCGCACCAGCGTAACGGGCGCTTTCTGGCTCTGCGCGTTGGACACCAGTTCCACGATCGCGGTACGGGCGCGTTCTTCCGAAAACAGGTCGATGGTCGTGAGCGGCGGCATGGTATGGGGGCTGAAGTAATTGTTGTCGCAGCCGATCAGCGCCATGTCCTCCGGCAGTTTCAGCCCCATGGAGTGCAGCTGGTGGATGGCGCCGACGGCCACCATATCGCTGAAGGCGATGATCGCGGTGGGCCAGCGGTGTTTTTCGATGGTCGTCAGCATCCGCAGCACGGCAATCTCCCCGGTTTCCGCCGAAAACCCGGCCGCGCCGTGATACGCGTCGTCTTTCACGAGGCCGAACTCCCTGACCGCGCGCAGATACCCCCGGGCGCGCGCGCCGGAGGCTTCCAGCGTTTTGTTGCCGCCGATGAACGCGATGCGCCGGTGCCCCAGCATGTGCAGGTGCTGCACGGCCTGGAACATCGCGGTTTCCAGGTCGTTGTGCAAAAACGTGCAGCTTACGTTCGCCAGCGGCGGCGAAATGGCCACCAGCGGCATGTGCTCCAGGATCATGTTCAGCGATACCGGCAAATCGGCGCGCTCGGCTTCCGAAACGCCGCCGATGTACAGCGCTCCGTGCAGCCGCCAATGAATGATGCGCCGCGCGATCTCCGTCATGTCGTAATCTTCGCCGTCGAGCAGCTGAAAGAGCATGGTTTGAAACCCCAGCTTCTTTGCTTCCCGGTTCGCGGCGGACAGGATCCGCCCCCAGTATTGGCCGCTCGTTTCCGGAATGATCACGGCCAGCGTCTGCTGCGCAAGCGACACCTGCTGTCGCAGGCTTTGCCAGGTGGAAAAATTATGCGCGCGGGCGATGGCTTCCACCTTGGCCCGCGTTTTCGCGCTTACGTTCTCATGCCCCGATAACACGCGGGAAACCGTGGAAGGCGCGACGTCCGCCTCTTTGGCGATATCGTAGATGGTCGGTGCTTTGGCCATGGAGCAATCCTTTCTTCGCTGCGCGCAAGGTGTATGCGATGCTCTGCCGCCAGTATAAACGATGCGCGGCAGGAAAGCAATAGAATTGGAACAAGTTCCAAAATGTATGGAAGAGAATGGCGGGAATCTTGTCCGAACGGTTGACAACGGGAATGCTGTGTGCTATCTTACCATTAAACATGGCGATAATATGGGCAACTTGAAATCGCTGCTTCGAAAATTGGAACAAGTTCCATATTCAACGTCGAATTTGAAGGAGGATTCCCCAATGAAAAAAATCGTATCCCTGGCGCTGGCAACCCTGATGCTGGTTGCGATGCTGGCCAATGTTACGGCATTGGCGGATGAGAAGCGCGTTGTCACTGTCGCCTCGTGGGACGTTTTCGGCGCGGCCGCAAACTACCATGAAGCCATCAAGGCAGGCTTCGAAGCCGCGAATCCGGACATCGAGATCCAATGGGTGGACCTTGCGTCGCAGGAGTATGCAACGCTGGCCACGTCCATGCTGTCCGCCGGAGACCAGACCGATGTATTCATCATCAAGGAGATTACCGATCTCCAGAAGTGGACCGATCAGGGCTTCCTAGCGCCCCTGAACGATCTGGTCGCGGCCGATGCCGTCGACCTGACCGGGTTTGGCAGCCTGATCGACGCTTGCCGCGTTGCCGACGGCTCGCTCAACGCCCTGCCGTTCCGCAGCGATTTCTGGGTGCTGTATTACAACAAAACCCTGTTCGACGCGGCGGGCGTCGCCTATCCCACCGGAGACATGACCTGGGACCAGTATGCCGACCTTGCCCGGCAGATGACCAGCGGCGAAGGCATCGACAAGATCTACGGCACGCATTATCACACGTGGCTGAGCGCGGTTGCCAACTGGGCGGTCTGCGGCGTGGATTACACCCTGGCCGACGGCAATTACGACAATCTGGCGTACTTCTATACGCTGAACCAGGCGCTGGAAGACGAAGGAGTTTGCATGGAATACGCCGAATTGAAAGCGGCAGGCCTGCATTATTCCGCAGCGTTCTACCAGAACAATATCGCCATGCTTCCGATGGGCTCCTGGTTCATCGGCACCCTCATCAAGGAAAAAGCAGCCGGAACCTATGATTTCGACTGGAGCTTCACCTCCGTACCGCATATGGACGGCGTTGCCGCGAAGTCCTCGTTCGGCAACCTGACCGCCCTGTCCATCTCCAAGAACGCCGCAAACGCCGCGGACGCCTGGACGTTTGCCAAGTGGGTCAGCGGGGAGGAAGGCGCCAAGGCGATCGCGGCCGTGGGCACGCGCCCCGCGTTTGTCAGCGAAGACGTTGCCGCCGCCTATGCGTCCGTAGCCGGGTTCCCGGCCGATGCCGGCGCGCTGGACGCATTGCTTCCCGCCAGCGTGAGCATGGAATGGCCCACGGGCGAACTGGTGCCGGAGCTTAAGACCATCGTCAACGAGGAACACACCGCCATCATGAGCCGTGAAGCCACCATCGAAGAGGGCATCGCCTTCATGAACGAGCGCGCCGCGGAAGTGCTCGGCAACTAAGGCCTGTCCCAACGACG
>CAYRPW010000079.1:0-7871 GCA_964426145.1 uncultured Oscillospiraceae bacterium | reverse complement strand
GTATCCGCCGCAACGGAGTCCGCCAGCTGAATATAGGTCTTGGCAAGGTCCAGCGTCTGCTGCATGGCGGCGGCGTCGATCATGCCGTACGCGGTTACGGTGTTGCCCGCGGTATCGGTTTCCACGAGCTTTTTCACTTCCTGCGCCATGTAGGCCTGGTGTTCGCTGGAAACGGAAGAGCCGTAGTTATACACGATCTGCGCGGCTTCTTCGGGGTTCTGGCAGGCGTACGCCCAGCCTTTGACCGAGGCGGCGATGAACGCCTTGACGGTGTTGGGGTTGGCCTGCGCGAACGCGGCGGTGGTGAAGAGGTTGTCCTCAAGCATGGCAACGCCTTCGGCGTTCATGTCGATGTAGGAAACCGTATCGCCGTAGCCGTAGCCGCCGTCGTAGGAATTCTTCACCAGGCCCAGTTCGTTGTAGGTCATTGCGGAGGCGGCGAGCAGGGAACCGTCGTCAAAGCCGTCCATGTCGAAAGCCTGGCTTAAATAGGTCGTCGGCATGCCGTATTTGGTCAGCAGGGCCTGGATTTCGTATTCGTTGCCAAGGCCCCAGTTGCCGACCTGGCCTTTGGTCGCGGCGTCCACCACGATTTCTTCGGGCGTCGCGGCGGCGCTGTATGCGGCCGCCATCGCGGGCATGGAGACCAGGGTCACCAGGAGAGTGAGCACAGTGATCCAGGTGACGAACGCGTTTTTGTTGTTCCGATTCCTCATTACCTTTTCCCCCTACAAACTTGTTCTATTCTATCCGAAACGGCTACTTGCGCCCTTTCAGCAGAATGCCTTCCAAAACCAGTAAAACCATGTATAAAAGAATGCCCATCACGCAGGCCACCAGGATGTACGCCCACGCCGTTGCGAACTGCGCCAGCACGATGTTTTCGCGGATCTGGCGGCCCACGCCGATGATGTACTCTGCGAAATACTCGCTCACCAGCGCGGAGATGACGCTGCCCGGCACGCTGACCCTGAGCGCCGTAAAGACGAACGGCAGGCTGTTTGGCACGCGGAGCTTGAAGAATACCTGCCGCTGATTGGCGGCGATGGATTGCATCAGCTCCTCGGAGAAGGGTTTTAACTCCGTCAGCCCCCGGTAGGCGTTGACGCTCATGGCCACCGTACAGGTGATGGTGACGACCAAAATCTTGGCCACCATGCTGCGCACGCTTGCGACCGAGCTTACGTCCTTGGTCAGGTTGTTCAAAATCGGCGCGATGGCGATGATGGGAACGGCGTTGAACGCCGAGGCCAGCGTCAGCCCGCCCCTGCCCCATTTTTTGAACACCGCCGCGATGATCCCAAGCCCGTATCCAAGCAGCGATCCCAAAATCAGCCCGCATACCGCCACGGTTGCCGTAGCGCCGGCGTTTTGCAGCACGGCGGGGAGGTTATCCCCGATAATGCCCAGGATGCGCGAAGGCACGGGCAGGGTAAAGGTATCGGCACCCAGGATTTTGTGCAGCACTTCGGTTTGCCATAAAACCGCCGTCAGCACGCCGAACGCGACGGGATACACGAACGTGGAAAGGCTGTCCCAGGTGAGCTTTCGTTTCTTCACGGCGCGGCCACCTTCGCTTTCCGCATGCGTGCCGGGCGGCCCGCGGAGAAAAACTTCTCCAGCCAGCTCATCAGCTGATAGCTCAGAATGCCCACGGCGGCGCTTAAGAACACGATCTGCCAGAACACGTAGATCGACATCGCGTGCTTTAGCGACTGCGACATCATCACGCCCAGCCCGCCGCCGCCCTGCAGCGTATCCACCAGGATGGACGCCGTAATCGCCAGTGGCGCCGCGATTTTAAGCCCCGCGAACAGGTACGGCACCGCAAACGGGATCATCAGCTTTGCGTACACCTGGGAGCGGCTTGCGGCAACGGAGTACATCAGGTCGTGCTTTTCCTTCTCCACGGCCTTAAATCCGCTCAGCGTGCTCGTCGCCACCGGATAAAACGTAAGGATGGCGGCAATCAGCACGCGGCTTCGGTCGATATCCTTGGTCACGGCCAGAACGATCGGCGCCATGCCCAGGATCGGGATCATCTGGATGATCATCAGGTAGGGAAAGAACATCTTTTCCAGGGCGCGGAAGCGGCTCATCAAAAGCGCAAGCACGAAGCCCACGCACGCGCCCTGCACAAAGCCGATCCCCGCGCGCATCAGCGTGATCCACGCGTTGCCGAGCACCAGTTGAAGCGCGGTCTGCCGCCCGTTCACTTTCTGCGTGGAGAGCACGCTTTCGGCAATCTGCCACAGGTGGGGCAGCACGTTTTGCGGCGAGCGCTTGACGCTTGCGATATACGTCGCGCCCAGCTCCCACACCACGATCAGCCCGATCACCCATGCGGCCGTCACCCACCGGGGCGATGCGAACCATTTCCTGAGCGTCTTCGTAATCAAACCTTACAACTCCTCAAAGCTTCCTCGTACTTTGGATACCAGCCCTACGAACTCCGGCGTTTCCTTCACGCTTAAGGGGCGCGGCCGGGGAAGGCTGATATCCACCACGGCGGATATGCGGCCCGGATGCGGGGAGAGCACCACCACCCGGTCGGACAGGTACACGGCCTCGGAGATGTTATGGGTTACGAATACGATGGTCTTGCGGGTTTTGTGCCAGATCTGCAATAAGTCCTCGTGCAGCCTTTCCTTGGTGAACTCGTCCAGCGCCGAAAACGGTTCGTCCATCAACAGAATCTCCGGCTTGATCGCCAGCGCGCGTGCGATTCCCACACGCTGCTGCATGCCGCCCGAAAGCTGGCGCGGGTAGTGATGGCCGAATTTCGAAAGCCCCACCATCTCCAGCATTTCCGTCACCGTTTTGGTGCGGCGCGGTTTGGGAACGCCCTGCACTTCCATGGGCATGCATATGTTGCGGCGCACGGTGCGCCAGTCAAACAGCACCGGGCTTTGGAACACGAAGCCGAGCTTTTTCTGCAGACGGATTTCCCGCGGGCTTTGGCCGCGCACCGTGATGGTGCCCTTCGTAGGCTTCTGCAGATCGGCGATGGCCCTAAGCATCGTGGTTTTGCCGCAGCCGGACGGCCCGACCAGCGACACGAACTCGCCCTGCCGGATTTCCAGGTTTACGTGGATCAGCGCGTCGATGGCCGCCGCCGCGTTCTTGTCGGGAAAGCTGACGGATACGTCTTCCAGCCGAATCTCAATACCGTCGGGGATGAACACGTCCTGCCGAATAGGGTCGGGTACCAGTCGCTGCATGCAATGACCTCCGATATCGTACGTTTGCGGGAACAGGAAAAGGCGCAAGGGCTTTTTTACGCCTTACGCCTTTGTAATGCGGTGGGGATGCGGTTGGTTCAGCAGAGGCTTTGGTAGAGGGAAACGATGTCCGCCGCGGTGACGGGGCAGGGAGTGTTTCCGGGGCTTCCGCTCTGGATCGCCTCCGCCGCCATCGTTTCGGCCAGGCCCAGGAAAGCTTCCCGGGGAATGCCGTACTGCAGCGGCGTGGGGATCATAAGCACGCGGGTGAGCGCTTGCAGCTGGTCGATCAGCGTCTGCGCGGCCTGATCGTCGGGCTGGCCGTCGGCTGCGAAGCCTGCGGCGCGGGCCAGTTCGGCATAGCGCCCGGGCGCCCGCCCTGCCGCAAAGCGCAGGCAGGGGGCTAACAGCATGGCGTTGCTCAGGCCGTGCGGCACGTGGAATTTCGCGCCGATGGGGCGGCTCATGCCGTGCACGATCGTCAACGATGCGTTGCTGATGCACACCCCGGCTTCGTATGCGGCGATGGCCATCGACTCGCGGTCGGAAAGCGCGTCCGGCATACGGCAGACCGCCGGCAGGCTTTGGAAAATCCGTTTCACGGCGTCTACGGCGTAGGGGTCGGCCAGCGGATTCGCCCGTTTGGAGGTGTACGCTTCCACCGCGTGGGTCAGCGCGTCCATGCCGGTCCAGGCGGTGAGGGAGGCGGGCATGGAAACCGTCAGGGTATAATCCACAACCGCAAGTTCGGGCAGCAGCGCGTCGCCTTTGAGCAGCAGCTTGGCGCTGGTTTTCGCGTCGGTGATCACGGTATATTTGGTCGCTTCCGAGCCCGTGCCCGCGGTGGTGGGGATCAGCGCGACCGGCGGGAGCTCCGCGACGATTTCCTTGCCCGCGTGCGCGCATACGCTTCCCGGCAGCACCGCGCCCACCGCAATGGCCTTCGCGCAGTCCAGCGCGCTTCCGCCGCCGATGCCGATGATGCAGTCGCAGCCCGCCGCGCGGTAAACTTCCGCGCCCGCGGCAACCATCCCGTCGTCCGGTTCGCCGGGGATATCGCTGAACACCGCATGGGGGATGCCGTCCAGCACCGCGGCCAGGCGGGCGAACGCCTCCCGTTTCACGGTCGTAGGCCCGGTTACGAGCAGCGGCCGTTTGCCCAGCGCGCGCAGCGCTTCGCGGCTAAACTCCAGCGCGCCTTCGCCGATCGCCGTACGCCCGGGGGTGAGCAATGTAAAGGGCATATCGTTCCTCCGTTACAGCGAAGCATCCACTTCGCAAAGCACTTCGTCCAGTTTCTGAAGCTCTTCCAACAGCTGTTCCTCAGTGATAATCAACGGCGGCGCAACGAGGATCAGGTTTTCGTGCGTGTAGGTCATGAATCCTTTGGCAAAGAGTTTGCCGAGGATTCCCTTCATTACGCCCTTCGCATCCCCGCCGTAGGGCACCAGGGCTTCGCGGGTTTGCTTGTCCTTCACCAGCTCCACGCAGGAGAACAGGCCGATGGCGCGGACGTCGCCCACGCAGGGGTGCTTGTCGCGCAGGGCTTCCAGCTCCGCCTTGAGCACCTTGCCGACTTGCGTGACGTGCGCCGCAACGTTGTGGGTTTCATAGTAGTCGATGCACGCAAGCCCCGCCGCGCAGGCCAGCGGATGGCCGGAGTACGTAAGCCCGCAGGAGAGGAAATGATCGTCGAAGTATTCCGCAATCTGCCTGCTCACCGCCACGCCGCCCAGCGGCACATAGCCGCAGGTAACGCCCTTGGCGAAGGAAACCAGGTCGGGCTTGACGTTATAATGCTCAAACCCGAACATCTTGCCCGTGCGGCACCAGCCGGTCATCACCTCGTCCAGAATCATCATGATGCCGTATTTGTCGCACAGGGCGCGCACGCCTTCCATGTAGCCTTTGGGCGGAAGGATGATGCCGTTGGAACCCGTGATCGTTTCCATCACGATGGCGGCGATGGTGGTCGGGTTTTCGTAGGTGATCTGCTCTTCCAGCTTTGCCAGGTAGAACTTCGCGGCTTCCTCCTCGGACGTGAAGCGGATCGCCTCGCGGTACACGTAGGGGTCGAAGAATTTCACAAAGCCCGGAATGCCCGGCTCCAGCGGGTAGCGGCGGGGTTCGCCCGTCAGGTTGCCCGCGCCGAACGACGCGCCGTGGTAGCTGCGGTAGCGGCTGAACACCTTCCAGCGGCCGGTGGCCATGCGCGCCATTTTGATGGCGTTCTCATTGGCTTCCGCGCCCGCGTTGGTGAAAAACACTTTGGCCATGTTGTCGGGCATCAGGCCGATGATGCGCTTGGCAAGCCTTGCCCGCACGTCGGAACCGTAGCCGGGCGAAAGGAAGCAGTACTGATCCACCTGCGCCTTGATGGCGTCGCCGATCGCCTGGTTGCCAAACCCCAGGTTCAGGTTCACCAGCTGCGAGGACATATCCGTGTAGCGCTTGCCGTTCGCGTCCCAAAAGTAAATACCTTCGGCTTTTTCCACCAGTATCGGGTTGATGGTTTTCTGTACGCTCCACGACTGCAGCACATATTGTTTGATCATCTCGCGGGTTTCTTCGCCGGCCATGCGTTCATCTCCCTGTAAAAAATAAACACGCCGCAACGAAGCATCGCATCGTCGCGGCGTGAAAACATGTTGCAATTATAGCGCGCCCCTGCGGGGGTGTCAAGTAGTGATAACCGACCAAATCCCACATGCGCTGTTTTTCGCGTGTCTTTCCGTGCGGTGGGAAAACGCGGGGTTTTGCCGCAAGGCTTCCGTTTAGCGCGGGGAAACCTGTGGTACACTATAGAAAACGGGTAACCGCGGAGGGATGGATATGAGAGTACCCTATGAGGAAATGCGGCGGGAGATGGCCCGCGTTTTGCACGGGCTGGGCGTGGACGCCGCGCGGGCGGACGAATCCGCCGCCCTGTTTGCCGACGCGAGCCGCGACGGCATCGATACGCATGGGCTGAACCGCTTTCCCGCGCTGGTGAGCGCCATCCGGCGCGGCGATGTGGACGTGAACGCGGAAATCTCGCTTGCGGGGCGTTTCGGTATGCTGGAACGCTGGAACGGCAACCGGGGTATCGGAAACCTGAACGCCAAGGCGGCCATGCGGCGCGCCATCGCGCTGGCGGGGGAGAACGTCATCGGCGCGGTGGGGCTGTCCAACACCAACCACTGGATGCGCCCCGGCAATTACGGCCTGATGGCGGCGGAGGCCGGCTGCATCGGCATTTTGTGGACGAACACCCTGCCCAACATGCCCCCGTGGGGCGGGCGGGAACCCAAGCTCGGCAATAACCCGATCGTCATCGCCGTCCCCAACGGGGAGGAACCCGTGCTGCTGGACATCGCGATGTCCATGTTCGCGTACGGAAAGCTGGAAAGCTACGTGCGGCAGGGGAGGGAGCTTCCCATGGACGGCGGGTTCGACCGGGAACAGAAGCTGACCCGCGACCCCGGTGTGATTCTGGAAACCGGCCAGGCGCTTCCGTTTGGTTACTGGAAAGGCTCCGGCCTTGCCCTCATGCTGGACCTTCTGGCGGCGGCCCTGAGCGGCGGCTTCACCACCCGGGAAATCGGGCAGCTTCCGCATGAAACGGGCGTCAGCCAGGTGTTTTTCGCCGTCGACCTGAAACGTCTCCCGGACGGCGAGCACTTTGCCGTACAGGTGAAAGATACGCTTTCGGATCTGCAGTCGTCCCCGCCCCGCGAAGAGGGCGGCGCGGTGACCTACCCCGGCCAGCGCATGATGGCCGTGCGCCGCGACAGCATGGAAAACGGCGTTCCCGCAGACGAAAGCGTCTGGAATGCGGTCAAAGCGATGTAAAATACCGAAAAACGGCGGAAGCATCGCGCTTCCGCCGTTTCGCTGCGTAAGTTTAGCTCAGGTGTCCTTTTGGAGCTGGTCGGCGATATCCGCCAGGTTGATGTAGTGCATCCCGGCGATGCGGCGGATTTCCGAGGCCACGAAGTTGTCCGTCGCCAGCACTTTGAATTGCTTGCCGCGGGATTTCAGCAGCTGCAGCGCGCGTTCGAAATCGCCGTCGCCGCTCACCAGCACGGCTATATCGTAATTATCGATGGTATTGAACATATCCAGTACGATTTCGATATCCAGGTTCGCCTTGCGGCGGGTGAGGCCGGTCTGCGAATCCACGATGGTTTTGATGCGCTTGGTGACCAGCGAATACCCCATATGTACCAGGGCGTCCAAATAACCTTGCTGGCGTGCGTCCTGCAGGTCGTCCTCCCCGGTGTAATAATAAGCGTCAGTTACTTCGCCAAATTGCGTCACATACTGTAAAAGTTTTTTTGGATCTAAAAAATACCCCAGATCCCGTGTCTGCATGTAAAAAAAGTTAGAACCGTCTATAAACAGGGCCACTCTCGGCATTGGATCATCCTCTCCTATTCAATTTTTTCTATTGTATCATGATAACGGTCGGTTCGTAATCTTCCATAAGAACCATTTCCCACGGCGCGCGCCTTTGCGTGGAAAGGAGTTCGCAGCGTTCATCCTGTCGCTTATAAGTTCGCCACATAGGCATAAGAATCCTTCCTTTGGTTTCGATCGGGCCCTGCGCGCCGCCGCGTGCCGGCCGGAACCCGCGCAGCAAGCAGGAATAGGCGGCCGCTAGTTTCAATC
>CAYRPW010000078.1:0-7888 GCA_964426145.1 uncultured Oscillospiraceae bacterium | reverse complement strand
GACACCTTCTCAAACTGGCTCATGTACATATCGGCGTAGAAGCCGTTCTTTTCGAGGAGTTCCTCATGCTTGCCGCTTTCCACGATATCGCCGTCGTTCATCACCAAAATCAGGTCGGCGTTGCGGATGGTGGAAAGCCGGTGCGCGATGATGATGGAGGTGCGCCCGGTCATCAGCTTATCCATCGCGTCCTGGATGAGCACCTCGGTGCGCGTGTCTACGCTGCTTGTGGCTTCGTCCAGAATGAGCATCGGCGCGTTCTTGATCACGGCGCGGGCGATGGTCAGCAGCTGCCGCTGGCCCGCGGAAATGCTGGCCTCCTCGTTGAGCACCGTATCGTAACCCTTGGAAAGGGTGGCGATGAAGTGGTGCGCCCCGATGGATTTGCACACCTTGACGATCTCCTCGTCGGTTACGCCGGGCTTGTTGTAGGCGATGTTTTCGCGGATGGTGCCTTCGAACATCCAGGTATCCTGCAGCACCATGCAGAACAGCTCGCGCACCTTTTCGCGCGGGAGGGAGGCCAGGGAAACGCCGTCCACCAGAATTTCGCCGCCGTCCACGTCGTAAAAGCGCATCAGGAGGTTGACCATGGTGGTTTTGCCAGCGCCCGTGGGGCCGACGATCGCGATTTTCTGCCCGGCTTTCACCTTGGCGGAGAAATCGTGGATGATGGGTTTGTCCTGATCGTAGCCGAACCGCACGTTGCGGAATTCGATATCGCCCTTGACGTTTGAAAGGGTCACAGTCTTTTCGCTTTCGTCGGGCATCTCTTTTTCCTCCAAAAGCTCGAAGAAGCGATAGCTGGCAGCGGCGGCGGACTGCATGCTGGTGAACGATTGGGCGATCTGCGAAAGCGGCTGCGTGAACAGGCGGATATAGATCATAAACGCCACGATCACGCCGAACGTGATGCTGCCGTTGATGGTCATCACCGCGCCGACCACGCACACGGCCACATAGCCGAGGTTACCCACGAAGCGCATCAGCGGCATCATGATGCCGGACATGAACTGCGATTTCCACGCGGTGTCAAACAGCTTGCCGTTGAGGCCGTGAAAGACTTCCCCCAGTTTCGCCTCCGCGTTGTAAACCTTCACCACGTTGTGGCCCGCGTACACCTCTTCCACATGCCCGTTGATCTGGCCCAGCAGCTGCTGCTGTTTGGTGAAGTATTTCTGCGAGCGCATGAGGATCACGGACATCAGCATGAAACCGATCAGCGATGCGCCGATCGCCGTAAACGCAAGCCGAGCGTCGGTGATAAACATCATCACCACGGACCCCGCCAGCAGCGTGACGGCCGATACCAGCCCGCCGATGGACTGGCTCATGGTCTGGCCCAGGGTGTCGATATCGTTGGTTACGCGGGACAGGACGTCGCCATAGCTGGTCGCGTCGAAATACCGAAGCGGCAGGCGGTTGATTTTCCGGGAAATGTCATACCGCATACCCTTGGTGATGCGCTGGGTTGCGGTGGCCATCAGATAGCCCTGCCCGTACTGCAACAGGCTGCTCGCGCCATAGAAAGCCACCAGCGTAAAGGCAATCGCCGTGACGGCGGTCAGGTCGATGTGCGTCATCATTCCGGCGAGGATGATATCCGTCAGCTCGCTCAATTTATCCGGCCCGATGATCGTAAACACCGTGCTGCCCACGGCGGCCGCCAGCGCGATGCAGACGGGAAGCCAGTAAGCCTTGCTGTACCGGATGAGCTTACCCCAGGTTGCGGAGAAAGGGTGTTTTTCTTTCGGGCCCGTGCCGCCGTGCGGCCTGCGCCCCATCGGTCCGCTAAGCATAATTCAATTCCTCCTTGGAAAGCTGTGAAGACGCAATTTCCTGATAAACCGTACAGTTTTTCAGAAGCTCTTCATGCGTGCCGACGCCCACGACCTGCCCCTGATCCAGCACGATGATCTTATCCGCGTGGCGGATGGTGCCGATGCGCTGGGTGACGATGAACGTCGTGGAGCCGATGGTCTGCTCGGCCAGCTGTTTTCTGAGTTCCCGGTCGGTTTTATAGTCCAGCGCCGAAAACGATTCGTCAAAGATCAAAATCTCGGCTTCGCGCGCTACGGCGCGGGCGATGGCAACGCGCTGTTTCTGCCCGCCGGACAGGTTGGTGCCGCCCTGCGACACATGGGCGTCATACCCGCCGTCCAGGTTTTCGATAAACTCCGCGGCCTGGGCGATTTCCGCCGCGGCTTTCACATCGTCGTCGTCGGGCGGGCTGCCGGCGGTTTCGCCAAAGGCGATGTTGCTTTTCACCGTGCCCGAGAAGAGTACCGCGCGCTGGGGCACATAGCCGATCTTGTTATGCAGGTCCTCCTGCCGGTAATCGCGGACATCCTGCCCGTCGATTAAAATCTTCCCCTCGGTGGGATCGTAAAACCGGGGAATGAGGTTGATGAGCGTGGATTTGCCGCTGCCGGTGGAGCCGATAAAGGCAACGACCTCGCCCGCGTTTGCGGTGAAGGACACGTTTTTGAGCACGTATTCGTCGGCCTGCGGGTATTTGAAACTCACGTCGCGGAACTCCACCTGGCCCGTGCCCCAGGAAGGCGGCTCCTTGGCGCCGTCCAGAATGTGCGTCTGCGTGCCGAGCACTTCGTTGATGCGGCGCGCGGCCACCATGGCGCGGGGCAGCATGATGAAGATCATCACCAGCATCATAAACGCCATCACCACCTGCATGGCATAGGCGATGTACACCACCATGTCCGAAAACAGGGTGACGCGTTCCATGAAACCGGCCTTGTCGATCAGGTACGCGCCGATCCAGTAAATAGCGAGCATCAGCCCGTTCATCACCAGCGTCATGCCCGGCATCATGATGGACATCAGGCGGCTGGTGAACAGGTTGGTGCGGGTCAGGTCCTCGTTGGCTTTCTCAAATTTCGCTTCCTGATACCCTTCGGCGTTGTAGGCGCGCACCACGCGCACGCCGGTCAGGTTTTCGCGGGTGGCGGCGTTTAATTTGTCGGTCAGGGATTGGATGATCCTAAACTTCGGCAGCGCGAAGATCACCAGCACCGAAACCAGCGCCAGCATAAACAGCACGGCCGCGCCCGTGGCAAGCGACCAGTTCCAGTTCTTGCCTGCGATTTTGGCAATCGCCATGCCGGCCATCAGCGGCGCGTGAATCATAATCTGCAGGCCCATGGCGATGATCATCTGCACCTGGGTGATGTCGTTGGTGGAGCGGGTGATGAGGCTGGAGGTGGAGAAGCGGTTGATCTCCTCCATGGAAAACGCCTCCACCTTGGAATACAGGCTTGCCCGCGTGCGAAACGCCACGCTTGCGGCGATACGGGATGCAAAAAAACCGACCATCACCGACGTTGCCAGGCTTCCCAGCGCGCACAGCAGCATCATGCCGCCCGCACGCCAGATGTCCGCCATCGACTGCGAGGACGTTTGCATCAATGCGGTGATCTCCCGCATGTAGTCGGGCAGTTTCAGGTCCAGCCACACCTGCGCGTAAACAAAGCCGATACTCACCAGTACCAGCGCCCATTCCTTACGCCGCAGATGCCTAAAAATACTCAGCATACGAACCCCTTCTTTCGTGGAATGGGCAGAGCATACTCCGTTATTCTAAACGAATTCTAAACTTTTTGACGTTTCTTGACTTTTTAATGTGACTCTAATGATTTCTCCGGCGGCTGGGGCAGCGTAACGGAAAACAGATTGCGCCCGACACGGTAGGTATACTCCACCGTGCCCTTGTGCAGTTCCACAATCCTGCGCACGATGGCCAGGCCCAGGCCCGTACCTTCCGTAGCGTGGGAAGAGTCGCCCTGGTAGAATTTCTCAAACATGCGCCTGCGCGCCTCGCCCTCAATCTCCACGCCCTGGTTGGCAATGGAAACGCAGACGCTTTCCGGCTGCCTTTCGATATGCACGGTCACGCGGCTGCCCGCGGGCGCGAACTTCACGGCGTTATCCAGCAGGTTGATCCATACCTGCTTGAGAAGCTCTTCGCTGCCCGTGCAGGTATGCTCGTACTCGTCGAACTCGATCTCCAGATTCTTGTACTCCCATTTCTTCTGCAAAAGCAGCACGCTGGTGCGGATCTGCTCGCTGAGGTTGAACGGGGCGACGTCGGTGAGGATCGACTGCTTTTCGATTTTCGCCAGGCTTAACACGTTGTCGGCCAGGTCGGTCAGGCGGGTGGCTTCGTCCACGATGATCTCCAGATACTCGTCCCGCTTGGCGGCCGGAATGTCCGCGCGCTTTAACAGCTTGGCAAAGCCGCGGATGGACACGATCGGGGTTTTGAACTCGTGGGAGAAGTTGTTCACGAAATCCATGCGGAGCATTTCGGTGTTCTCCAGCTCCGCGGCGAGCGCGTTGAAGCTGTCCGTCAGCTTGCGCACGACGGTCAGATGGCCCCCCTTCAGGCGTACGGAGTATTCGCCCCGGGCGAGGCGGCACATGCCGTCCACCAGCGCGCGGAACGGCCGGATGGGAATGTGGCTGACCAGCGCGGCGGTGATCATGCCCACGAACAGGCTCGAGAAAAACCAGAGAACCGCGGGAAGCGTCCAGCTGCCGGCAGCCGGGAGGGTAATGACGTTGAACCCGTTCAGCAGCAGCATACCGCCGGTGACGATGAACATCGTCACCGCGAAGATGACCGAAACCAAAACCGTGAACAAAAACGCCAGATGCGCGAATTTCGGCCCGTCCCCATGCCGCAGGTCACAGGCTTCGCGGCGCCCGATTTTCCTCATACGCGTTTCACCGCCTTATACCCAAGCCCGCGCACGGATACGATTTCAAACTCCGGGTACGCCGCGAAGCGCCTGCGCAGGCGGTTGATGTGAACGGTGATGGTTTCCCACCCCGTTTCGCTCTGGATGCCCCAGATCTCATCCATGATCTGGATGCGGGTGAACACCCGCCCGGGGTAGGAAAGCAGCTGATACAACAGTAAAAACTCCTTGTGCGGCAGCGTGACCGTTTCCCCCGCGCGCGTCACGGTGCGGCTGTCGAAATCCAGGCTCACTTCGCCGATTTCCAGCCTGCGCTGGGAAACGATCCTGGCGCGGCGCAGCAGCGCCTTGATGCGCAAAAGCATTTCCTCTTCGTCCACAGGCTTGGTCATGTAATCGTCGATCCCGGCGATGAAGCCCTCCTTACGGCTGGCCGATGCCTGTTTGGCGCTGACCATTAAGATGGGAAGGGCGTTTTGCGTTTCGCGCAGCGCGCGGGTGAAGGCGAAGCCGTCCATTTTGGGCATCATTAAATCCAGCACCGCCAAATCCACATGCTCGCGCTCCATCACCTGCAGGGCGTCCTCGCCGTTTTCGGCGGTCAGCACAAAATACCCCTCCGCCGCAAGCACCGCCTGCATCAGCGTTCGGGTGTTGCGGTCGTCGTCGATGACCAGAATGTGAAACATACGCTCTCCTTTGCGGCCAGGAATTACGCGGCGCTGGAACGGTGACTGCTACCGTCTATCATAAACAAAAAAGGCGCCCCGCGCAATATCCGGCCGCTTGCGTACGGCCGGGCCGCGGGACGATGGATTGCGCCGGGTATCTTTCTGCCGCGCGCTTCCGCACACGGGCGAAACGCGCCTCTCAAACCGGCCGTTTTGCGGCAACCGAAGGTTCGGCAAACAAATCACTCCCCCGCGGCATCCGATGACCAAACACGGAAAAGATTATCACTGCGTGCGCGGCTGCCCGGCCCGGTTAATAGCTTTTGATGAGCATCATGGCCTGGGCCATGGTTTCGCGCACCTGCGGATCGGTTTCCTTGTTCATCTGCGCCGAAATGAACGCTTTGGTGTGCTTGTCGCCGATCGCGCCGAGCGCTTTCGCCGCCGCGATGCGGATGGCTACGTCCGCGTTGCCCAGGCAGGAAATCAGGTAATTGCAGGCCTCCTGCCCGCCGATGCCGCCAAGCCCCGCAACCGCCGCCAGCGTGACCTCCGTGTCCTTGCCGTCGGCAAGCCCGATCAGCGCCGCCGCGTTATTTTTCTTAATTGCCTTTTCTACGTTGCCCATTTTATTGCCAAACATAATGTCGGCCTCCTTCGTTGAAATCCACGTTTTCAGGATTTCGGGCCGGGCATGGTTTCGTTGGAGCGCTCCGACGCGCTGTCTGCCCGAAGCCGGTTTGCCGTTGCCCGTGATCGTGATGGTGATTTCCTGGTTTCATTGTACCACATAATGAATGTCTTTTGCCGGAATGACCTGTAAACGTTTCTGATCCTGCCGCCGCGCCGGCGCGGCGGCCAAAAAACCCGCCGGTGCCTCAAGCGCCGGCGGACTGGTGCGAGCATGGTTTTTATAACGCGCCGCCGCGGTTTGGATCCCGCACTCCGTGATCTCCGCCATTCCATACAGGCGATACCGGCGGGCAAAACCCTATCCGCAGGTGCCCGGGCGCACAAGCGCGCTAAAACCGGTACGGCAGCACGCACCCGGTGATATAGCGGGCGGCGTCGGAGCATAAAAACGTAACGCCCTCGGCGATATCCTGCGGGGTGATATGGGTGCGCTTCACCCGCACGGCGGCCTGCGCGCTGAAATTTTCGGCGGTATCCAGGCTGTCCAGCGCGTCCACAGGCCCGGGCGCAAGGATATTCACGGTTACGCCCATCTTCCACGCGGCGGAAACGGCCCCGAGCAGCGCCTGGGTGCGCGCGGCCTTGGCCGCGTTATAGGAATAGGAAGGCGAGGGAATATCAAAATTAGACGCGATGCCGATGATGCGCCCCTGCCCGCGTTTGCGCATCGCGGATAGCGCAGGCGCGAGCAGATGGTAGATCGGGGCGATCTCCTGAAACACGTCCCGCAGCGCCTGTTTGGGTTTGAGCTGATCGATGGGCTCGGGGTTCCAATTCGCGCCCGGGCCGATAATGCATGCATCCAGCCCGCCTAGGGCGGAGGCGGTTTCCTGCACCAGCCGTTCGCAGTCCTCCTGCCTAAACACATCGCCCTGCAGGGTGACGGCGTGCCCGCCCGTTTTTCGAATGGCAAGGGCCAGCGCGTCGGCCGCCGCCTGATTTTTGCGGTAATTGACCGCGACGGCGTACCCCTCGCGCGCCAGCGTCAGCGCGATGCTGCGCCCCATGCCCTGCCCGGATGCGCCGGTGACCAGCGCCACTTTATCATACGGCATATGGTTTCCGCCCTTCCTCGTTTGGGTACCGAAGGCCCGTGAAATGGAATCGACGGTTTGCGAAAAGCCTGCGGTTCCATTATACCAGCGCTCTTTGCCCCCGCGCAAGGCAGATGAAAAGACCGGTACGGCTGCCGCTGCCCGGATCGCCCGGCGTCTGGCTACACACGGCGCGTTTGCGCCCGCTTTTCCGGTTTCCGCGGAAGCGCAATATGGTATACTGAAGCATGGAAACCATTCCGCACCAGGCCGAACACAAACGGCAAGAACCCAGTACCGGGAGGGCGTTATGCAGACAGACGAACGGCAAGCCCAGCGGCTGCCCCTCACCCAGGAAACCGTGCGTACGCTGTGGGGAAAAACCTATAACACCGAGGGCAAGCCGGACTGGTCCCACATCTTCCCGTATTATCACGAGGAGATTGTGTTTGAGGACAGCATCCAGCGCATCGAGGGCAAGGCGGAGTTCATGGCGCTGTGCGCCCGCCTGACGGACCGCTGCAAGCAGCTGCGCATGGACATCGGCACGGTTGCGGTATCGGGAAACGATATCCTGTTCAACTGGACGATGACCATGATGTTTCAGAAATTCCCAAGCACGCCCATCTACGGGAGCACGAAATTAACCCTGCATGAGGACGGGCGCATTCTGTTTCAGCGGGATTACTACGACCTGTGGGGCGACATCTTCAACGGCATCCCCTGGTTCAAAAAACCGTACCGCCGCTTTATGCGCAGGAAGTTCGGGTGA
>CAYRPW010000077.1:0-8055 GCA_964426145.1 uncultured Oscillospiraceae bacterium | reverse complement strand
ACGCCCGACCCCAATATAACGCCGACCCCGGAGCCGACGTTTGTAAAAGCCACATACCCCCGCATCAGCGATCCCGGTATCGGTACGCTGCCCAAGCTAATCCGCACGTTCTTTTATCCGCTGATGATCGCCGGGTTTGGACTGTTGGTCGTCGCGTTGGTCATTTTACTGATCGCAACGAATAAACGGGCAAAACTCAGGAAGGCCTCGGAAAATGCGCTGGATCATCTCGAACGGTCCAACCACCGCGATTATGTGGCGCAGCCGGACAACGCGTCGGAACAGGCACAGGTTCAACCCGGTACGGTTGAGGACGAACATAACGCTGATTCGCAGTCTGCCGATACGATGCTGACTGATGAAGAACTGCCGCATATGAAGTATGTGCGGAACGCATATCAGCATGCAAACCAGATGGCTACCGAAGATACTGCGGAGCCCGCAGTCAGCGATGCCGAATTTACGAAAGATGATCTTGCGTGGAACACCGATCCGCAGAAAGATCGTTACGA
This sequence comes from uncultured Oscillospiraceae bacterium, assembly GCA_964426145.1. GTDB lineage: Bacteria > Bacillota > Clostridia > Christensenellales > Aristaeellaceae > CAXXOK01. Next base: position 7,543 of record CAYRPW010000077.1, on the reverse strand, counting down.
CGAAGAGAGCCCGTTCCGCAGGAGAACAGGCCGCGTCTCCCCGTACGCCCGGCAATCGGCCGACGTGAACACAGACAACGCTCAAGCGCAAGATGAACATCGTGAAGATCCTACGTAAAGTTTTCATATATCCTTGGCTTTTTGATGTTTGACGGCAGCCAGGCCTATTGTCGTCTGTTTTCTGTGCGCGCAGACTGGCTACGTATTCATAACGGAGGGATGGGTTTCGATGTTCACCGGGTTCACCGAAGAAGCGATACAGTTTTTCCTGGGGCTAAGGTTTCATAACAACGCTTCGTACTTCAACGCGCATAAGAACGAATACGAGGCCTATGTGAAAGAACCGTTTTTTGCATTTATCCGTACCATGGCGCCAACACTGGAAATGATCGCGGATGATTTTGAGCTGCGGCCGGAGAAATGCCTTGCTAGAATTCGCCGGGATACACGGTTTACAAAGGATAAAACACCTTACCGCGATCATTTGTGGCTTTTATTCAGACGTTCCGGGGAATCACGCGATGGAACGGTGATGTACTGGTTTGAGCTTTCACCCGATACCGTGAACTGGGGTCTCGGATTTTGGGGCGAGAACAGGCCTGCAATGAACGCGCTGCGAGATCGGATCCTTACGAGACCTTCGGACGTGATGGAAGCCTTCCGGCAAGCGCAAGTCCCTGATCATCACTTGGTCGTCGAGGGAGACGTGTATCGGCGGTTCAGCATCCCTGATGAGATACCCGATTCGCTTCGATCCTATTATCCGAGAAAATCGCTCTATATCTCCAGAATAGGGGTTCCCTTGTGCGATGCTTATAGCGCCAGTATCGCCCGGCAATGTGCGGACGATCTGCTGCGGTTAAAGCCGTTGTATACCCTGTTTCGGGAGTTGGCGGATATCGGGTTGGCGGCCATAGATGCATAGCGGATGACCGGCATGTGTATTCCGAAGGGAGATCCTATGGATTTCAAAGCACTCAAAAGCGGTTCGGATATCCGGGGGATTGCGATCGGTGACGGAGCGGTATTCACGGCTGCGGTTGCATGGCAGTTTGGCGCGGCGTTTACGCGTTATATCGCGAATAAAAAGCAATGCGACACGAATTGCGTATCGGTCGCCGTAGGTCGTGATTCGCGGATCTCCGGCCCCGCAATACTCAAGGCCGTATGCGAGGGAATTACGAGTGTCGGCGCAAAGGCATTTGATTGCGGCATGTGTACGACGCCGTCGATGTACCTTGCCATCGTATCTTCTGATTTTCTGCCGACGGCCTCCATCATGATTACGGCAAGCCATCATCCCTGGAATATTAACGGAATGAAATTCTTTACAGAATCCGGCGGCCTTGGATATGCCGATCTGGACGAAGTCGTGCGGATCGCAAGTGCAGATATTCATGCGAATTCGACGCCCGGGCCTGTTGAGTCAATTCCCTATATTCCCATGTACAGCGCAAGCCTTTCGGAAATGATCCGCAGCGGTTTGCCTGGGAGAGATCAAGCGCCTCTTGCGGGGCTGCATGTGGTTGTGGATGCCGGAAACGGCGCGGGCGGCTTTTATGCCGGTATGCTGCAGTCGCTTGGCGCGTGCACGGATGGCAGCCAGTATCTGGAACCGGACGGCGCTTTTCCAAACCATCCGCCAAATCCGGAAAACGCGGCAGCGATGGACTCCCTGTCGCATGCAGTGATTGCAGCAGGCGCAGATTTGGGCGTAATCTTCGACGCGGATTGTGACCGCGCCGCGATCGTGGATTCGAAAGGCCGGGAGATCAATCGCAACCGTTTGATCGCATTGATCAGCGCAATTTTACTGGAAAAACATCCCGGTGCGACCATCGTAACGGATTCCGTTACGTCATCCGGCCTTGCGTCTTTCCTGGAAAGCTTAGGCGGCCGCCATCATCGTTTCAAACGCGGCTACCGGAATGTGATCGACGAAGCCATACGTTTGAACCGGGAAGGGATCGACTGTCCGCTTGCCATCGAAACAAGCGGCCATGCGGCCATGCGTGAGAATCGTTTTCTGGATGACGGTATGTATCTGGTAACGTATCTGATCATCCGCGCCATCCAGTTGAAAGCCCGCAACCTTTCGCTTTCCTCGTTAATCGCGAACTTGAAGGAACCTGCGGAAAGCGCGGAATACCGTTTGAAAATACAAACCGCCGATTTCCGCGTCACCGGACAAGAGACGATACAAACGGTGCTTGCCGAAGCCCAAAAAAGGCAGGGCTGGCATATTGCGCCGGATAATCATGAAGGCGTACGGATCAGTTTTGATTTGGAAAACGGTTTCAATAACGGATGGTTTTTACTTCGCTTATCGGTCCACGATCCCGTGATGCCGCTGAACGTGGAAAGCGACGTGGCCGGAGGAAACCTTATAATTTTAGGGCAACTTTATGACGTACTGCAGCATGTTCCCGGTCTTGATCTGTCCTCTGTTTCCAGTCTGCTATAAAGGCTGAGGTGTGCTATGGTGCGTCGCTTTTTTTCACTTAAACCTTCGGATCGGTCAACCGTAACGGTACGGCCTGAGCGCATTTTGGCGCTCGGTTTCATACTCGTAATCCTGTTGGGCGCTGCATTGCTTACGTTGCCGATATCGTCGCTGAACCATCAATCCGTTGGCGTGCACAAAGCGCTGTTTACGTCCACCTCTGCCGTTTGCGTAACGGGGCTTGTTGTTGTGGACACGGGCACCACCTATACCTTCTTCGGGAAAATGGTCATTCTGGTATTGATTCAAGTAGGCGGCCTCGGGTTCATGATTTTTGCTACGCTTGTGATGATTGCTCTTGGCAGGCGCATTTCCCTGCGCAGCCGGGTTCTCATCCGCGAATCGATGAACACGACAGGGCTTTCCGGCCTAATCCGTTTAATACAATGGTTTACGTTGATGGCATTCGGGTTTGAATTCGTAGGCGCTCTGGTATTAGCGACACGATTCATCCCCATTTTCGGCTGGGGAAAAGGCATCGAAAACGCTGTGTTTCACGCGATCAGCGCTTTCTGCAACGCGGGATTCGACCTGTTCGGCGGATATCAGAGTCTGGCTGGTTTCACACATGATCCGATCGTTGTGTTCACGATCATGTGTCTGATCATTTTAGGCGGTCTGGGCTTTTTCGTATTGCTCGAGATGTATCAAAACCGCATGCGTTTCCAGAAATTTTCGCTGCATACGAAACTGGTGCTGGTTATTTCGGGTTCGCTCATTCTGCTAGGATTTTTACTGATGCTCCTGTTTGAATGGGATAACCCAGAAACCCTGGGCAGGATGCCTTTCCTGGAGAAACTGATGAACGGACTGTTTCAATCCGTCACATTCCGAACGGCCGGCTTCTCCACCATCAATCAGGCGGCGCTTTCAGACAGTTCCAAACTGATCGGAATCATCCTTATGTTTATCGGCGCTTCTCCGGCATCCACCGGCGGCGGCGTAAAGACGACGACACTTGGCGTTCTGCTGCTTTTGGTTGTCAGCGTTGTCCGCGCAAACGACTCCGTGGTGGTTTTTGGCAAGCAAATCGCACCCAACATTTTCAAACGAGCGCTGGCCATCGTGCTCATCAGCATGTTTATCGTCATATCCTGCGCGATTGCGCTCTCGCTTGCGGAACGCAATACGAGTCAAAAGATGATCGACCTGATGTTTGAGGCGACCTCCGCCTTTGGCACCGTGGGATTGTCCTCTGCCAACACACAGAATTTGAGCGGTTTCTCGCAAATGCTGCTCATTCCCGTCATGTTCTTAGGCCGGGTCGGCCCGTTAACACTGGCATTTGCATTGGCCAATAAAATGGAGCATAATGCAAAGAACCGGTTGCATTTTCCGGAAGAACGCCCAATGATCGGTTAAGGAGGAACCCCCGGATGAAAGGTAAAACGAAACAGTTTATGGTGCTAGGGATGGGTTTGTTTGGCAGCAGCCTTGCCAAAGCACTCCATGATATGGGCCACGAGGTGTTGGCCGTCGATTCGGACGCTGATCTCGTTGAAGCGATCGCCCCGCATGTAACGCAGGCGGTGCAAATCGACGCGACCGATGAAGCCGCTTTGCAGGAACTCGGCGTGCGGAATTTCGACGCCGTCATTGTGTCCATCGGCAAGAATATGCGTGATAGCATATTGGTTTGCGTGATCATCAAGGAGCTCGGCGTTCCCTATTTAATTGCCAAAGCGACGGATGAAATCCATGCCAAGGTTCTGCGTAAAATCGGCGTGGATCGCGTTGTGTTTCCCGAACGGGATATGGGCATCCGTGTCGCCAAATCGTTGATTACACCCAACGTTTTGGAAATGATGGAATTCAGCGGCGATTACAGGCTGATCGAAGTTATTTTGCCTCCCAAATGGGCTGGCAATTCCATCAGCAAAGTGGACGTCCGCCGCAAGTATGGCATCAGCATCCTGGCAATCCAACGCGACGGGCAGTTTATCGTATCGCCGTCGCCGGATACCGTTTTCGAGATCGGCGATATCCTGCTCGTTCTCGGCCAGAAGGACGACATCAACGAACTCGGGAATTGAGCCGTATGAAACCGTGCGATCCGTCCTATTTCGATACGGATGTCGCCAAGCCTTTTCTTCATAAAGGGGGAGAAAAGGGGATCGTTCTATTGCACGGATTTACGGGAAGTATAGCGCACATGCGGCCTCTTGGCGACCGGCTTTACGAATTCGGTTACACAGTCCTGGGCTTTAACCTTCCCGGCCACGCTACCAGCGAGCAGGACATGGCGAAAACAGGACGCCGGGAATGGCTGCAGGCTGCGCGTGATGCCGCCGGCTTTCTGAGCTTACAATGCCGACACGTTGCGGTATGCGGTCTTTCTATGGGTGCGATTCTCGCCTTACTATTGGCGGAAGATAGACTGGTTGATGCCTGCGTAACCATATCGGCTCCGCTGCCGGCAAGGCAACGGCTGCTGCCATTGGCCGGGGTGCTGCATGCGGTATACCCGCGTATGGCTTGGAATGAGGACGAATCCCGCAAGCATATGCTTGACCAAAAATATGATAAGGGCTATTCCGGCTTTCCCACCGGTAAGGGGAAAGATTTGTTTGATTTAATCAAACAGGCGGAAAAATATCTTCCCCGCATTCATTGTCCGCTGCTTGCCATACAAAGCACCGGGGATCATTCCATCAGTCTCAAGAGTGCAGACACCATTTTACGGAATATTGAAAGCCCCGTTAAAGAGAAACTGCTATTGCAAGACGCGCCTCATGTATGCACAATTTCCGACAAAATGCCGGAGATCGCTGATCGTATTCATGCGCTGATGCAAAAAGTATAGGGGATACAGCGGATTAACCGAAGATAAACTTATCCATAATTTTTGGAACGGCAAGCGGATTCAGGCGAAGTATTTGTCTGCGGATTGTTTCCGCGGCTTCCTCCGCTTGAAGCGAAATCGCCTTGCTTACGACCTCTTGCGAAAAATAGGATTCCACAGTGCAAAAGACCGTAGAAAACCAGCCGTACTCCTCGCCGGATGCGGATTGCTTTTGTTTTTGAGCGCACATGGTGATAAACATTCGCATCTGCAGCTCAGTCAATGCTTTGTCAAATCTCGCTTTATGCTCCTTCGCGTTTAAATTGGCAAGCGCTTTTAGGGAATGGAGGGGGATTGCGCCCTCCTCAACGATAACGTCATACAGCAATTTTGCATCGTGGCTGATCATTCCCGCCTGATAGGCGTCTTCAAAACTCCGGTTTCCGCGGCGAGCCGCCAAGAAATACGGATACCAGTCCGCCGTGATATAACCGCTCTTTTTAAAGAAGAGTTTAGCATAGGCAATATCGTCCCGCTCTTCCAGCACCCGCATACGCCATTCCCAGGGATCGGTGTTTCGATCTCCCGTATGCCACCGCACAGGGGTGTCGTAAGGCGGCGCTTCATCCCAATTCCACGATATGACGGAGTAAATACCATCGGCATTGCCGCCGCCCATGGAGAACCCGGCGTTTTGCAGTTCTTGCAGAAAATCTTCATAGCAGGTAATCATCGCAATCGAAATCCTTTCCTATAGATGTAAGGATGCGGATATCGCTTTGGTTCTCAGCGTTCTGGCCGCGTTCAGAATCGCAAGCATGCTTACGCCGACGTCTGCAAACACCGCCATCCACATACTGGCATATCCGGTTGCGGCCAGGATGAGCACAAACGCTTTGATGAACAGGGCAAATACGATGTTTTGCCGCGCTATGGCAAGCGTCCGCTTTGCAATGCGGATCGCGAGCACAAGTCTGCGCGGATCGTCATCCATCAACACCAGATCCGCAGCTTCCACGGCGGCATCGGTTCCCAATGATCCCATGGCAACGCCAACGTCTGCGCGGGCCAGAACGGGAGCGTCGTTCATTCCATCCCCTACGAATACCAACCGGCCCTTGTGATTTTCAGCAAGCATTTTTTCAACGTGCATCACCTTATCGGCAGGCAATAAGCCACCGTATACTTTGTCGATTCCCAGAATACTTCCGGTTCGCTCTGCGATATCAGCACGGTCTCCCGTCAGTAAAACGGTTGTGCGGATCCCTTCGCTGCGAAGTGCGTCGATCGCTTTTTTGGCAGCAGCTTTAATCTCATCCGAGATTTCGATATGGCCCAGATACTGGCCGTCCTGCGCGAGATGAACCACAACGCCGATATGAGGGCAATAGGGCATTTGAATATCATGTTGATCCATGAGCCGATAATTGCCGATCAGATACTGACGGTTGTCAATCCGTGCCGATCGTCCGTAGCCTTGCAGATCACGTATGTCTGACAGCGCTGCGGTGTCAATCGCAAGGCGATTGTGGCTGCGGATGGACTGCGCAATCGGATGGCTGGAAAAACTTTCGAGCGTTGCCGCTAAGTGCAGCAGCGTTTCTGAAGACATCGTTTGCGGGTGTACGCTTGTCACGCGGAAAATGCCTTGCGTGAGCGTTCCCGTTTTGTCAAACACAACGGTCTCCGCCTGCGCGAGGAGTTCCAGGTAGTTGCTGCCCTTGACGAGAATACCGTTTCTAGACGCACCGCCGATCGCACCGAAGAATGTCAAGGGAACGGAAATAACCAGTGCGCACGGGCAGGAAACGACCAGGAAGCTGAGCGCTCGGGTAAACCATTCCATGAAGATTTCTCCAAAGAACAGCGGCGGAACAACTGCCAACAGCACGGCAGCGGCACAAACAGCCGGTGTATACCAGCGTGCAAAGCGCGTGATAAACGCTTCGGACCGCGCCTTGTTCTGCGACGCATGTTCCACCATTTCCAATATTTTAGCGACCGTAGAGTTTTCGTAGGTCTTCGAAACGCTCACGCGCAGCATTCCGTTCAGATTGATGCAGCCTGACAGAATTTCGCTGCCGGTCAGCACTTCACGCGGTAAACTTTCACCGGTCAGCGCTGAAGTATCCAGCATGGAGCTGCCTTCCAGCACCAGGCCGTCCAGCGGAACGCGTTCGCCCGGGCTGATTACGACGATATCGCCGATACTTACTTCTTCCGGGGTTACGGTGAGCAGCTTTCCGTCCCTTTCTATG
>CAYRPW010000076.1:0-8063 GCA_964426145.1 uncultured Oscillospiraceae bacterium | reverse complement strand
GTATTTCATCTCGAAATCATGATCCGTGTCCACGCCGAGCTGCGACTTCGGCAGATCGCGCACATGCCCCTGCGAAGCGGTGACCTTGTATCCCTTGCCCAGGAATTTTTCTATGGTCTTGGCCTTGGCGGGTGATTCCACGATCACGAGCTTCTGTTTTGCCGTAACTGCCACTTTCGTTCCTCCTATACTGCTTAGCGGCGGAGCAAGCGGTACGTGTTGCCGCTTTCCCGCGCGATGTCACCATTGATTTCCAATATGCATAACCGCGCGATCAGCGCATCGGCGGACAGCCCCGTTGCTTCGGCCAGCGCATCCATCCCCATGGCCTCCTTGCGCAGCGCAAGCAGGATACCGTCGGTTTCAACCGCCGCGTTTTGGTCCGGCGACGGTTGATGCGCCGTTTGCGCAAGACCGAGATCTTCCAGAATATCCTCTGCAGATGTGATCATCACCGCGCCTTCGCGGATGATGGCGTTGGGACCTTCGGCGTAATACTGGCCGATATTGCCCGGCACGGCGAATACCTCCCGCCCTTGATCCAATGCCGTGCGCACGGTGATCATTCCCCCGCTTTTGATCCGCCCTTCCACAAACACCACGCCGCGGGAAAGCCCGCTGATGAGGCGGTTGCGATGCGGGAAATGGAAAGTGTGCGGCCGTGCATCCGGCGGATATTCGCTGATCACCGCACCGCCGGACTTAAGGATTTCGCGGAACAGGCCTACGTTTTCCGGCGGGTAGGGCGCGCCCAGCCCGCTTCCCAGCACGGCGACGGTTTTTCCGCCTTTGTGAAGCGTACTCGCATGTGCCTGGGCGTCGATACCGATTGCCAGCCCGCTGACTACGCAAACGCCGGCTTGGGCTAACGTGGAGGCGATGGTTTTCGCCATGTCCGACCCGTAACCGCTGGGATGGCGCGTACCGATCACCGCTACGCAAGGTAAGGTAAGCGTTCCGATGTCTCCCATACAGTACAGGAGATATGGCGGATCGTCAATACTCTTGAGAAGCGAAGGGTAGCGTTCATCGTCGCCGAAAAGCAGCTCGATCCCAAGCGCCTCGATACGAGCCAGCAGGGTGTCCAATGCCGAATCCCGATGAAATTCATCCAAGATCCGGTTCGCCTCGGGGTGCTTGGAAAAGCGTTCGCCTTTTTGAAAACGCTCCCACAACGCAGCCGCGGAACCGGCATCCTTCAGCAATTTTTGCAGGCGGTCCGCCGTAATCTCCGCGCAGGAAAGCCATAAAAGACAGCGCTGCTCCTTGGTAAGCTTCATGCTACCTCCAATACCGGCCGTCGAGGTTTCTCAGGTGGATTGCCTCGGCGATATCCTGTGATTTGATCACTGCCCGCCCGTTCAAATCGGCCACGGTGCGCGCCACCTTGCAGATGCGCCCGTAGGTGCGCATGCTGATATGGAACTTCTCCACCGCGCTGTGCAGCATGGCGCGTGCGCCATCCTCCATAATGCAGTACTTCTCGATACCCTCCTGCGGCATTTGGGCATTGCAGAAAAAGGATTCGTTCTGGTAACGTTCCAGCTGCAGGTTTCTGGCTTTCACGACACGTTCCTGCACGGCGGCTGTTGATTCCTGCTCCTCCTGCTTCCTGATATCCTCAATCTCTACCGCGTCCATCTCCACTTGAATGTCGATGCGGTCCAGCAGCGGGCCGCTGATGCGCGCCAGATAGCGCTTGATATCGTTGGGTTTGCAGCGGCATGGCTTTTGTTTGCTCCCGTGGTTGCCGCAGGGGCAGGGGTTCATGCTCGCCACCAGCATACAGCGGCTTTGGTATTTCGCCTGCCCGCTGATGCGCGTCACATGCACAAACCCGTCCTCCAGCGGCTGACGCAGGGCTTCCAGCGTTTGCCGCTGGTATTCCGGAAGCTCATCCAAGAACAATACCCCGTTATGCGCCAGTGAAACCTCTCCGGGCTTTGCCTTCACGCCGCCGCCGATGATGGACGGCAGCGATGCGTTGTGATGCGGCGAACGAAACGGACGGCGAGTCATCAAGCCCGTTTCCTGTTCCAGCGCACCTGCCGCGGAATGAATGCAGGTGGTTTCCAGCGCTTCCTCATACGAAAGCGGCGGCAGAATGCCCGGCAGACAGCGGGCAAGCATGGTCTTCCCGCTGCCGGGTACGCCGACCATCAGCAGATTGTGCCCGCCTGCCGCGGCAATTTCCAGCGCTTTGCGCGCGATCATCTGGCCTTTTACATAGCGCAGATCGCGCTCGGGCAGATAGGTTTCCAACAATTTCGAATAGCTGATCTGCTCCTGCGGCTCGATTGCAGAAATCCCCTTCAGGTGCTCTACCACCTGTTTGAGGGTTGCCGCCGGATAGATTTGTACGTCGCCCAGGCATTGCACTTCCCTGGCGTTGTGCACCGGCAGCACAACGGCTTTTACGCCTTTATCCCGTGCGGCGAGCACCATGGACAGCACGCCTTTCACCGGCGCCAGTTCCCCGTGCAGCGTAAGCTCGCCCAGCAACAGCGTGTGATCCAGTTCCTTGTATTCGTCCGGCGCTTGCGCGGCGAGCAGCGCGATGGCGATGGAAAGCTCCAAACTGGTGCCTTCCTTTTTGACGTCGGCCGGAGCCAGGTTGATGGTCAGCTTTCTCATCGGCCACTCGTAGCCCGTGTTCATCATGGCGGCACGGATACGGTCGCGGCTCTCTTTCACGGCAATGCTGGGCAGGCCAACGATATCAAAACCGATCATCCCTTTGCCCAGAAATGCTTCCACGTCCACAAGAAAGCCGTTTACGCCGTCCAGGCCTCCCGAAATGACCCTCGCTAACATGCCATACCCTCCGTTATACCGGCAAGTTTGGGAACCAGCGCAGGAAATTCATATACGAGCGGGTGACCGCCATACCGGCCGCATACGGATAGAACATGATGAAAAGCCCGAGCGCGGCGAGAAGCAAGCCGATCATCAGCGCTTTTTGCAGTTTTTCGCTGCGTATCAAAGACGTCATGAGCATCGTAGCCAGGATGATAAACGGCACGCTGGCAAAATAATGATAGATGAACATGGAACGCGGTACCAGTACCCACGGCAAGTACTGCGTCAGGAAACTGACAGCGAGAATGGCAAACGCAGGCTGGTCTTCCGTTTGCGTCAGGGTATGCCGCCGTCCCAGGTACTTTTTGCCCAGCCAGACGAACACGGCGAGCATGACCACCGCGCCTGCATAGAACACGGCGGGGTTGCCCATACACAGTATGTTCTCGCCAAAGCCGGCCTGCGCGTAACTGTTCATCGCATACCACATTGGTTTTAAGATCAGCGGCCACTGCCACCAGGGCGAATAGAACGGATGGTCCATCCCCAACCCGGGTGTGGAGTGGTAGGCAAGCATGCTCTGCTGCACGTGCAGTATGCGCTGGAAAGTCACCGCCCCCGTGGGCGAGAGATACGGTATATAGCTCAGATAATAAATGAGGGCAGGAATCGCGATGAAAAACAACAGGCAGAACGAAGCCGTGACAAGGAGGCGGGCTGGCAGCCAGTTCCGCATTTCCTGCACCCGGGCGGCTTCAGCCCGTTTCAACTGGGAAAGATGCAAATTCCGCGAAACGAGACCGGCACGCACGGTTCGGTATATGGCATACGCAAACAAAACGGCAAGGCCGACCGCGGAATAAAGCCCCGTCCATTTTGCGGCGATGGAGAAGCCCATAAACAGCCCGCTGAAACACAGCGTAACCAGGGATGATACGAACGGTTTGCTGAACAGGCGGGGCTTTGCGTCCGGCTGCCCGCTTGCCGCAAACGGATCGGAAAGCACATAGCGGGTCATAAACAGGTAGGAAAGGATGATGAAGAAAACGGGATACGAATCGATGGTCGCCAGCCGGGTTTGCGCGAAATGCATCAGGTCAAGCGCCATCAAAAGCATCGCGAACGTTGCGAAGCGCCGGTTTTGCGTAAGCTGCTTTCCAAACAGGTACATCGCCGGCAGCATCAGCGCGCCCAAAAGCGTGCCCATGAAACGCCAGCCGAACGGCGTCATGCCGAAAATAGCGATGCCGACCGCCATCAGCTCCTTGCCCAGCGGCGGGTGCGAGGTTTCATACGGCGCCTGCCCGTGCAGATGTTCATACGCGGTGCGCGCGTAATAGATTTCGTCGAAATAGGTGCCGTTATACCAGCCCGGTTCGCCGGTCAGCGTGTCCTGTTCGTCGATCAGGGCTTCGGGCGTGGTGGCGCTTTGCAGCGCGTTATCCGGGCTGTTGTAAGCAACAAAAGAAACGGGAATTCGCTCGCCGTTTTCGTTGCGCAGCAGAATCTCCCGCAGATTCAAACCCGCGAACGCGGCGTTGATGCGCAAGTACTTACCCGTAAGCCAAACTACGCTGCTTTCACCGTCAGACGCGAATTGATCGGAGTTGATATCGTCCACCAAAGCGCGCGTGGCGTATAGCCAGCGGTAGCACAGCCCCTCCCGCATGCGGCAAAGGGTGGGGTCCGACCAGGTTTCGCCGTCGTCGCTGACAGATACGGAAAAATTGTGATAGCTCACCCCGGCGAAGTACAAAAGCTTGAACGTCGTTTTCTCGGGGAGTTCGAAAACAACCTGATCTTCTGCGCTCACGGATACCCAGGCCGTTTGCGGCGCCTTGGTGCTGCCGAGATTGGTAAACGCTACGACGCAATACACGGCGAAGGTTAACCCCATGATCAGTGCGTCGCGCATGTTCAGGTGCAAACGGGCGTCGCGCGGGCGGAGCAGCCGCTGCCGGTGAGGTTCGTCGCTAAACCATTGTCTCAGGTTGAGTTCGCGCATCGGTTCGGATGGCCGCAGGCCCGTGTAGGCGATGAACGCGGCATAGCCGCACAGCAGTAGGTTGGCGATGCACAAAAGCGCGTTCACAGCCGCGGTATCCGCGTTCAGATGCCCGAGCGAAGCGCCAAAGAGGATGGAATTATCCAGTACGATCGCGGTATTGATAAACGTCGTTACGGAAATCCCGGCGCAAAGCCAAATCAACCGCCTGTCCTTTACTTGCACATAGGCAACCGGAAGCAGCGCGCAGGCTGCGAACAAATACCGCTCATGGATTTTCAGCCCCAGCACGTACAAGCCGATCATCATCAGCGCCATGTAGAACGGCAGCGTTTGAGCGCGGCGTTCGAGCACGATCAGCAGGATGACGGCCGCGTACGTAAACACCATCCACATCGTGCCGTAAACCAGGTATGATGCGGGGAACAGCGCGGACAGCAAAAACGCCGCGCCAAACGCCGCCGCGATCATTTCCAGCGCAAGCATACGGCCGTCCGCCGTGCAGGTTTCCTTTCGCTTCAGGGTTTGGAGCATATCGCGCAAACGCGCTTTCAGCGGCTGAAAGCCCTGTGCGATCCGCAATTTCCACAGCGCGAGGATAAGCAAGCCGACGCCGGTCAGGATGGGCACCCAGGCGCTCAGCGTTGCGATGGCCCGGCCGGAACCGGTTTGCAGCGCGGCCCAGTTGCCGCCAAGCAGGTACATGAGGTTGGCGGTATTGAGAACCGCATAGTTGTAGGACGCCAGCGTATCCTGATAACGCCGGATCAGCCATAGGAAGTCGGTCTGCCGGAATTGGAAGGGCAGGATGACGGCAAGCATCACGCCCAGCGAAAACAGCGCGCCCTGCCAAAGCTTGCGCAGCTGGGCCGCGCGGCTTGCGCCGTGATCGAACGCAATGGCCGCCGCCATCCACGCAAGGCCGACCGGCGCGAACAAAAGCGCCTGCGGCTTGATGAGAACGGACAGCAGGAAAACCGGCAGCGCGGCGCGCCAGTTTTTCTCCGCGGCGGTGACCGCCGCAAGCAGCAGCAGCAGCGCCAGGAGCGAATCCACCTGCCCCCATGCGGCGCCGGTTACGAGCGCGGCGGGGTTCCAGGCGAAAAACAGCCCGAGGAACGCGGCTATGCGGACGTCCGTGCGTTTCTTTGCGTATTGGAAAACAAACAGCGCGATGCCCATGTCCGCCAGAATGGGGATGATCTTAATCAGCAGCAAAACACCCGGCGAAGAGGAGGTTCCAAGCGCCGAAATGATCACCCCGACCGGCCAGAGCATCAGCATATAGCCGGGGGGGTAGTCGCAGAAGTAATCGGACGTGTAAAAACCGATCGGCCCGACGGAAGCCATGCGCAGGCTCCACGCCGAAAAACAGCTGCTATCGACGTCGTATCCCTTCACGAACGCGCCCAGCAGAAGCCTGAGGAGGAACGCCCCCGCCATGCCGGCGCCAAAGAGAATCAATACGTTTCGTTTGGGCGCTTGCTGCAGCCGCGGCTGCTGCGCCTGGAACTGTACGCCGAGCACCGTGAGGCCCAAAAACGCAAACCCGAGCAGGATGAACCAGCCGGTGGACTTTCCGGAGTCGCCCGCGGATGCCGTTTCGGCAGTGTTTGCGTTCGTATCGGTTTCGATATTGAACCAAATATCCGCATACGCTTCGGCGGGAAGGGTGCTGACCTTCTCCACGGTGATATCGTCAAAGTATGCGGTCCCCTTGCTTTCCGCGCCGAACCCGCCGACGCGCACACCCAGCTCAATCTGCGTCTGGTCCGTATCGGTTTCGCCGTACCACTCCACGTACTGCCATTCGCCGTCCGAATCAAACACGCTTTCGGACGCCGCATAGATTTCTTCCAGCGCGAAATTGGCTCCGTTGCCAACGTCGTCCATCTCTTTGACAAGGATATAGCCCGAAACGCGGTACATGCTCTCGGGTTCTACGCTGACGACGGTTACAAAGCGCGCGTCGTTTAAGTTTGCATTGACGATCTTCGCGCTGTACGTACCTGAATGCGCTTCCTCATCCGAAACCGAAAACAGGGTGTTGCTTGCCGTATCACGATAGGAAACCGTATACCAGCCGTCCGGCACGCCGGATGCGCCGACGTTTTCAAACCCGCCGTTTTGCAGCACATTGCTCTCGTCCGCGCAGGCAGTCCCCAGCAGCATTGCCGAAAACAAAAGGCCGAACAGCAATTTCCTCATCCGACAGTCTCCTTGATGAAATTCCCGATAAACGATCTGCGGTGCTCGGGGCAGGGTCCCAACGTCCGAAGCGCCTCGATATGCTCCTGCGTGCCGTATCCCTTGTTGCGGTCCAGCCCGTACTGGGGATACAATTCGGCATACCGCAGCATTTGCCGGTCACGAGTCACTTTGGCTACGATGCTTGCGGCGGCGATGGAATAGCTCAGCGAATCGCCGTGGATGATCGGCTTGCTCTGATAGGGAAGGCGGAGGTTGCTTACGGCGTCCACCAGGCAAAACGAAGCGGGGATGGCCGCCGCCGCACGCTGCATGGCAAGCCGGGTGGCGTTTAAAATGTTCAGCTCGTCGATCTCCTGCGCGCTTGCCTCGCCGATGCCGATGAAAAGCGCGATTTTCAGGATCTCTTCAAAAACCGCGTCGCGCCGTGCGGGCGAAAGCTTTTTGGAATCGTCCACCCAGGGCAGCACGGGCAGGCGCGGCATAATCACGCAGGCGGCTACAACGGGGCCCAGCAGCGGGCCGCGTCCCGCTTCGTCCATACCGGCCAGGGAAAACCCGAACGTATCCCAGGCGCAGTCGTGCCGGTACAGCGTTTCGCTTCGCCGCAGGCGGTTTGCATTAGGAGCCGTCATTCCCGGTCCTCCCTGTGAACAGCCGCGGGCGGCTGTTCCAGCGTGATGCGGCCGAGTTTACCGGCGCGGAACTCATCCAAAATCACGGCGCTTGCGCGATCAAAATCCGCAACGCCGCCCTTTTGCAGGAAACCCCGGCCGCGGCATACCTCTTCCAGAAGCGCCACGCCCGTTGCGTCGGGGTTCTTGATTTTGAAACGCTCGCTGGTCACATCCCGCCGGTCTTTCAAAAGCTCGTAAAGCAGGCGGATACTTAACTCCAGCTGGTCGTAAACGGCGTCCTTGATGGTGCCGATATAGGCTAAACGCATAGCGGCCTTCTGGTCGCTGAGCTTGGGCCATAGCATACCGGGCGTGTCCAGCACCTCCAGATAGGGATTGACCTTAACCCAACGGTTAGCGCGGGTTACGCCGGG
>CAYRPW010000075.1:1514-8152 GCA_964426145.1 uncultured Oscillospiraceae bacterium | reverse complement strand
GATATGATGGCTTCGAAGATAACGATGCGAACCGCCTTGTGTTTGGCTTGACCGGCGCATGATGGAAAGGATCTGGAGAAATGGCGTCCCATACGCTGCCAAATACGGTGCGAAATACGCTGGGAACGGTATTTTATTACTGCTGCCAGTGGCTGACCACGGTAGCGGTGGTTCGGATTTCCGGATATGAAGTGTCCGGGACATTTTCCCTGGTCATTTCCTATGCCAACATTTTCGGCTTCATATCGCTGTACAATCTGCGCAATTATCAGCTCAGCGATGTGACCGGCCGCTTTCTGCCCGCGCAGTACACCGCGGCTTATCTCAGTTCGAGCATGGCGGCGCTTGTTTTATTCTTCCTGGTTCTTCCGTTTTGCGGGTTTGACCGGTATACCATACTTTGCTGCATCGCATACCTTGCCTTCAAATACTGCGAAACCGCAATGCAATACCTGTTTACTTATTATCAATTGCGCAATCAGTACGGCAACATTCTGTTTTCGTTCTGCCTGAAAAGCGTTTTGCCGCTTGCGGGGTTTGCGGCAGCGCTATGGCTTGGCTACAGCTTGCTGGCCGCAATCCTGCTGATGACCGCAGCCTATCTGCTGACGATTGCCGTTTATGACGTTACGCGTATGAAGGGCACGGGAATTTCGGGCTTCGTATGGAAAGGTGTGCCTGAAATTATTCGGGAAAGTTTTCCGCTGATGGCAAGCACACTGCTACTCCCCTACATGTTGTTTCTCATCCGCTACGCGGTGGAAGCGACGAACGGCAAAGAAGCGCTTGGGTATTTCTCCACAATTACGATGGTGACCGTCATCATGACGACGCTTGCGGGTTCCATATGGGTTGTCATCATGCCGGAGCTGGCCGCCCGGTTTGTCGGAGGACGGTATGCGGCGCTCAAGAAACAGGTGTTCGCCATATTGGCCGTCGTATTGCTGGCCACGGCAGCTTTACTGCCTGTCGGGCAATGGGCTGGCGGCTGGGTATTCAGTTTCATATTTGGCAGAGAAATCCTGCCGCATATGGGTTTGCTGCCGATGACCATACTCTCCAGCGGTTTCCTGACAGGGGCCATTTTCCTTTCCACGGTACTGATCGCCATGCGTAAGCGCATGCAGATGCTTTTCTGCATGCTGGCAGGCGCGGTCTTGCTGACGGCGCTTGCTTTCCCCTTTACGCGTTCGTACGGTTCCATCGGCGCGTTGTATGCGTTCACCGGCGCCGTTATCGTGCAGCTCATCACGATGCTCTTCCTCATATTGAACACTTGTCGGAAAGGAACCTCTGCGCCATGACGAAAGTATCGGACTATATCGCACAATTTCTGGTGGATCAGGGAATACGCCACCTGTTTCTCATTCCCGGCGGCGGCATGATGCATATGCTGGACAGCGTCGCCTCGCAAAAGGACCTGGAACTCGTGTTTAACTTAAACGAGCAGGCCAGCGGCATTTGCGCGGAAAGCTACGGCCAGTACACCAACCACCTGGGCGCATGTTTGCTTACCACGGGGCCGGGCGCGACCAACGCGGTAACCGGCTGCGCAGGCGCGTGGCTGGATTCTACGCCGACGCTGTATATCTCCGGACAATGTAAAACCGAACAGATGGGCCAGCTGAAAGGGCTTCGTATTTACGGTGCGCAGGAGGTTGCCATTGTTCCGATGGTGAAACCCATAACCAAGTATGCCGTTACGGTGCTTAACGCCAGTGAAATCCGATATCACCTGGAAAAGGCCGTGTATCTGGCAACGCACGGACGCCGCGGGCCGGTTTGGATCGACGTGCCGCTGGACGTACAGGGAGCGCACGTCGAGCTTCAATCCCTAAAGGGATTCGACCCGGCACAGGAAGGAGTTACCCGGGAAGCAACGGTAGCCGAAGCGGATATCCGTCAATTGTATAGGCTCCTGAACGAAGCGAAACGGCCTGTGATCCTGATCGGCCACGGCGTGATCGCATCCGGGCAGCAGGGGGCAATCCGCGCGATCGCAGAAGCGTTTCAGATTCCCGTGCTTGCCACATGGAGGGCTAAGGCTGTTTTCGGGGAGGACGAGCCGCTGTACCTGGGATGCCCGGGTATCCCCGCCCCCCGCTATGCGAATTACGTTTTACAAAACGCCGATTTCGTTCTTATTTTAGGCACACGGCTCAATCCGGCCATCACCGCGTTCGACGAACCGCATTTCGCGTTCCAGGCGAAAAAAGTGATGGTGGATATTGAGCAGGCGGAGATCGACAAGCTGAATATTCCGTTTGAAATGACGTTTGCTTGCGATATCGGGGATTTCATCCCCGCGTTCACGGCGCAGCAGGAATTGTTCAGCCCCAAGGACAGGAACGCCTGGCAGGCATATTGTGCCGCAATCAAGGCGAAGTATCCGCTGATGCGGGAAAGCCAACCGTTCGATAACGAGGGCAAGACCGACGGATACAGCTTCGCAAAGGCGCTGTCCGACGCTTCTTTGGTCCGGGATGTTTTCATCGGTTCATCCTCCGGCCGTACGTGCGGCATCTCCCACATGGCTTACGACTTGAAGCGCGGCCAGCAATTTGTAACCTCCATGGGGCTTGGAAGCATGGGCTGGTGTATCCCAAGCGCGATTGCCTGCTGTTTTGCCAGCGGCAAGCGCCGCACGCTTGTACTGGAAGGCGACGGTAGCCTACAATCCAACATACAGGAGCTGGCGCTGATCCGGCAATATAATCTGCCGCTGAAACTTTTCATATTCTCAAATCATGGGTATGCGTCGGTCTATACCATGCAGCGCAACAATTTCAACGGCAATTATGCCGGCTGTGACCCGGACAGCGGTTTGGGTTTCGCGCCGCCCGAGGCCGTTGCGCACACCTACGGTCTCCCCTATTTCCGCATCGAAAACGACTCGCAGATCGGCGGCGTTATAGCGCAGGTCATGAA
Source organism: uncultured Oscillospiraceae bacterium (assembly GCA_964426145.1). Taxonomy (GTDB): domain Bacteria; phylum Bacillota; class Clostridia; order Christensenellales; family Aristaeellaceae; genus CAXXOK01. The sequence goes on along the minus strand of CAYRPW010000075.1, from coordinate 5,224 downwards.
AGACGACTATCCTTGCCTGTGTGAAATCATCGGCAGCCTGAAGTTTGACGAAATCCCCAAATCCATGACCATCGCAAACCCGGACGGAACGTTTTCGTCTTCGCTGCTGGAAAACCTGTATCCGTTTCTGCCTGAGGATGAGCAGCGAAGCAATATGCCGGACTGGAAAGGGCTAAACGTATGAAACGTGTTCTGATCACCGGTGCAAGCCGCCGTGGATTTGTGGGGCGCAACCTGAAAGAAGCGCTCTGTCAGCAGTATGAGCTGTTCACGCCGACGCACGCGGAACTCGAACTGCTGGATACCGATCAGGTGGCGCGTTATATCGACAAGAACCGCATTGAAGCCATCGTGCACGGCGCCGTTCACGTACCGGAGTTTAACGGGCTGGAGAACGAGTATTATAACGATATGCTGATGTTCTGGAATCTGGAGCGCTTGGCCGGGCGCGTTGAAAAAATCCTGTATTTCGGTTCCGGCGCCGAGTTCGACAAACGCGGCCATATCCGCATGGCAAAGGAGACGGACATACCGTCTGTGCTTCCCGTAAGCCAATACGGGCTTGCGAAATACACCATGAACCGCATTGCGCAAGCGTCCGATACTATCTATAACCTCCGCTTGTTCGGTATATTCGGCAAGTACGAGCTGTGGCAGATCAAGTTCATCTCCAACCTCTGCTGCAAAGCGGTGTTCAATATTCCGCTGTCAGTGCGCTCCGAATGTATGTTTGATTTTCTATACGTTGAAGATCTCCCGCAGATCGTTACGTGGTTTTTGGAAAACAAACCGATCCATCACGACTATAATATCTGCCACGGAATGCCCTATGCGCTGACGAAACTGGCGGAAATGGTTAGGGATATCAGCGGCAAACACTTGCCGATCCATTTGAAAAGCCAGCAGCGAAACCTGGATTACACCGGGGACAACTCCCGTTTACGCAGCGAGATGCGCAATTTGCATATCACGCCGATGGACCAGGCAATCGCGGAGCTTTATGCATACTATCAGCAGCATCAGGACCTCATCAACCCGGAAAAACTCAAAATCGACATGAAGGCCAAAGACCTGATCGGAATGGAATAACAGCGGGCCTTTGCCCGCACGGAGGTTCTATCGGATGAAAAAGGTGAGCATCGTCATCCCCTGCCGCAATGAGGTATTGAACGTAGAGCCCATCAGTGAGGAAGTTACGGCGCTGATGCAGAAAAACCACGCCCAATACAGCTACGAAATACTCTTCATCGATAATTGTTCCAACGATGGAACACAAGACCGCCTTCGCATCCTCTGTGCCAAGGACAAAAGGATGAAAGCGATCCTCAACGGCAAGAACTTCCCCAATACTTCGGCGCTTCACGCCCTGTACGAGGCGGACGGCGACGCCGTTATCCTGATTCCGGCCGATTTTCAGGTACCGGTGCCGATGATTTCCCAGATGCTTGCTGCATGGGAAGGCGGCGCAATGGTCGTCGCGCCCCTCAAATACAACAGCAAGTCCGATAAAATCCGCTTGATCCGGAAAATCTACTACTTCATTTCCAGCAGACTTTCCGAACAGGATACGCTTTCCGGTTTTACGGGTACGGCGCTGTATGATCGACGGTTCATGGATCTGTGCAAAGCAACGCAAGATCCGCTGATCAGCATGCAGAGCATGGTGGTGCGGTATGCCGATCCCGTGGTCAAGATCCGATATCAGGAGCAGCCGCGAAGAAGCGGCCGGTCGAAATCCGGCTTCGGATACCTGATCGATACGGCAATCGTGCGCTTTATCGGCGTATCCAACATATTGCCAAAATTTGCCGTGATGACCGGCCTGGGCATGGGGTTTGTCAGCCTGTTGATCGGCCTGTATTATCTGGTGCGCAAGCTGATCGACTGGAACAATTTTCCCATGGGTATCGCACCGATGGTCGTGGGCATGTTTCTGCTTGGCTCCATTCAAATGATCTTCATCGGCATGCTCGGCGCGTATATTTTGATGATTAACGAGCGGCAAATGAAAAAGCCGCTGGTCGTCGAAAAAGAACGCATCAATTTTGAAGATCAAAACAGCGAGAACGAATAAAACGCGTTCGAGCACCGCTTGAAAGGATGACTTCCCTATGAACGTGAAACTTTTCGACCTGACGCGGCAATATCAATTGCTCAAGGATGAGCTGGAACCGGCCGTATGCGCGCAGATGGCCGCCGGAATGTACATTATGGGCGACGCGGTAAAACAGTTTGAATTAGAATTTGCCGCGTATATCGGCGTAAAACACGCCGTTGCCGTCAACAGCGGAACCGACGCGCTGATGATCGCGCTGCGCGCGATGGGCGTTGGGGCCGGCGACGAAGTGATTACCACACCGTTTACTTTTTTTGCCACTGTAGAGCCGGTGATCAACCTCGGCGTGAAACCCGTGTTTGCGGACGTCAACCCCGAAACCTATAATATGGATCCTGCGGATATGGAACGCAAGATTACGTCCAGGACGAAGGTCATCATGCCGGTTCACATTTTCGGTCAGCCGGCCGATATGGCAAGCATACGGCGGATTGCCGCAAGCCATGGCATCCAAGTGCTGGAAGATGCGTGCCAGGCCGTAGGCTCGGAATGCGGCGGACAAAAGACGGGGTCCATCGGCGATATCGGATGTTTCTCGTTTTTCCCGACGAAAAACCTGGGGGCTTTTGGCGACGGCGGGTTGATTACCACCAACGACGATCGCCTTGCTACGCTGTGCCGTGCGTATTTGCAGCACGGCGCAGGACAAAACGGCGCGAAGGCGCGGTATTACCTCGACGGAACTCCCGACGAACTTGCGGGAACAGCGGAACCTTCCGGTTTGTATAATCCCTACAAGTATTTTAACTATGTCACGGGCTATAATTCGCGTCTGGATTCGCTGCAGGCCGCCATACTATCTGTGAAATTGCCGCATTTACCGCAGTTCAACCGTTTGCGTTTGCGCATAGCAGATGCTTATACCTCCGGGCTTGCTTCGAACGCGCTGCTCAAAGCGCCGTCTGTTTTGGAGGGCGTAACGCCGGTATGGCATCAGTATGCCCTGCGCTGTGAAGAGAAGGAGAGGCTGATGCGGCATTTATCGGATCGCGGCATCGGATGCGCGCCGTTTTACCCAGTTCCGCTGCATCTGCAAAAAGCGCTGGATACGTTGGGCTATAAACCCGGTGATTTTCCGGCGGCGGAAGCTTTGTCCAAACAAACGGTTTGCCTGCCGATCTTTCCGGAAATGACAGACGATGAGATTCACTATGTCGTCGGGGCGCTGCAAAACTTTTCAAAGGCGAACGGCTGATCCCGCAACGCATCGTAAGCTTGCTTAACACAATATTCATAAAGTGTATGCTTGTTTTTCAGTTCGCCGTCTGCTATGATAAACCTATCAACAAGTGCTCGTCTGCACTCAAAAAATAAGGAGGTTTCATACATGAAGAAAGCCCTTTCGGTATTGCTCACGCTTGTGCTCATGTTGTCGGTCAGCGCGGTCGCATTGGCCGATGATATTACGTTCGCCCTGGTTACCGACGTCGGTAACATCGACGACCAATCCTTTAACCAAAGCACCTGGGAAGGTCTCGTCGCATTTGCGGATGCCAACGGCCTTGTGAAAGACGAAAACTACGCCTATTATAAACCTTTCGAAGACAGCGATGCTGCCCGTATTGAATCCATCACCGCCGCCATCGACAACGGC
>CAYRPW010000075.1:0-1504 GCA_964426145.1 uncultured Oscillospiraceae bacterium | reverse complement strand
ATCTGTTCAACGCGGCCGTGCTGACCGCAGCGGAAGCCAACCCCGAAGTGATCTTCATCGGCGTTGACCTGACGATTGATCCCGCGGCGTATCCGGCCAACGCAACGAACCTGATCTTTAAAGAAGAACAGTCCGGCTTCATGGCAGGCTATGCTGCCGTTATGGAAGGCTATACCAAACTGGGCTTCCTTGGCGGTATCGATGTGCCCGCCGTTGTGCGGTACGGCTTCGGCTATCTGCAGGGCATCGATTATGCGGCGCAGCAGCTTGGCGTAACGCCCGAAGTGAAGTACTGGTACTCCGGCACCTTCGGCCCCAATGACGAAATCAAAGCCAAGATGGACAGCTGGTATGCCGAAGGCACCGAGATCGTCTTCGCATGCGGCGGCGGCATCTTCCTGAGCTGCCTTTCCGCAGCCGAAACCGCGGGCGGCCACATGATCGGCGTAGACTCCGATCAGGGTTACATCAGCCCCCTCTTCCTGACTTCGGCTATGAAGATTATCCCCACGCCTCTGAGCGGCTTGCTGCAGGAAATCTATGACGGCGGCTATGTGCTTCCCGAAACGGTTGCCGGCAAAGATATCACGCTGAGCATCGAAGACGGCGCTTGCGGCCTGCCCACCGCAGAGGCAAGCTGGCGCTTTACCACCTTCACCATGGAACAGTACCAGGCGATTTTGGAAAAAGCGCTCAGCGGCGAAGTGGCGATCTCCAGCGCGACCGATGCAGCGCCTGCGACCGTCGTTACGACCGTAGATTTCCAGAACTAAACGAAATGTTGTCCTCAGAAAGGCCAGGCGGCTGCCTGGCCTTTCTTCAAATTTAACGCCATGTCCAGTGAAGAGGTGCCAACATGGGCCAATACATCATCGAGATGAATGGAATACGCAAAGTGTTCCCGGGTGTAATTGCCAACGATAACGTCACCTTGCAGCTAAAAAAAGGTGAGATTCACGCGCTGCTCGGGGAGAACGGGGCGGGGAAATCTACGCTGATGGGCGTCCTGTTCGGCATGTATCAGCCGGATTCCGGCGAAATCCGCAAGAACGGGAAAACGGTGCGTATTCATAATCCCAATGATGCGAACGCCCAAGGGATCGGCATGGTGCATCAGCACTTCAAACTGGTGGAAGTGTTTTCTGTTTTGGATAACATCATGCTCGGGGCTGAAGATACGCGGCGCGGCGTTTTACAGAAGAAAAAGGCGCGCGATAAAGTACTGGCGCTCAGCGAAAAGTACAAGCTGCAGGTCGATCTGGACGCAATTATCGACGATATCAGCGTCGGCATGCAGCAACGCGTGGAAATACTGAAAATGCTCTACCGTGAAAATGAAATCCTGATATTTGATGAACCGACCGCCGTATTAACGCCGCAGGAAATTGAAGAGCTGATGCAAACGATGCGCAGCTTTGCCAGCGAGGGAAAGAGCATCCTGTTTATCACGCATAAGCTGAACGAGATTATGGCGGTTGCCGATCGTTGCACGGTGCTGCGCAAG